>JAEVHO010000004.1 GCA_016802835.1 Micromonospora sp. ATA32
CCGCCCGGCCCGCCGTCGGCAATGCACGCGCCGAGGACCAGCGGTGTGGCCGCGATGGTCGCCGCCAACAGCATTGATCGCCGCCTCAACTCCATGATGCGTCCCCCCCCCGGTTATGGCTTCCCTTCGCCACATTCTCTCCACGGATCCCAGATATCCGCGGAAGTTCTGGCAGGTTGGCAACGCAATTAGGGCGTGGTCCGTCAGCGGGGACACCGGGAGACATACCCGCCAATTGCCGGACTCGGATGCCCTTCGTGCCCGCGAAAGTGGCTATGGAGCAGGAAGCCCTGGATCAGGTGCGGGCCGACGAGCGGAAGACCAGGTCGAGGTGGGCGTCCAACGTGCCCAATGCCTGCTCCGCGGTGTAGTGCCCGCCCAGCAGGTAGACACCCAGCCCTTCCATCAGCGCCAGCAGGCCGGCCGCGGCGGCGTCGGCGTTCGGGGCGGGGAGGATGCTGGCCATGAAGCCGCATCTGCGCGGTCTCCTCGCGCAGAGCAGAAGCGGCTGCTGGCCGTACCGCGGTGTAGGCGAGGAACGCGAGCGCCACCCGCCCGTCGTTGCGCGACTGCTCGTCGAGCGGCAGGAGAGCTGCGATCATCGTTCGCCGGCCTCGGCTGCCACGTGGCAGAGGCTGACCGCCTCCAGGCCCCGATCCGCAGCGACCCGCATCAACGCGTCGGCGATCAGCGTACGTCGCTCCTGGCGGTCAACCTTCTTGGGCATGACATCGATGCTTTCACAGTGCGATCGTATTGACGTTCGCCGACTCGGGGAGGTTCCAGCGCGGCTACCTGCCTCGTGCGCTGCTCAGAAAGCCGTCGGTGTCGTCGGCGTAGAGCCGTAGCTCGTCGACGGGCTCGGTCCGGCCCTTCGGCAGCACGAAGGTCGTCGGCCGGCGCAGCCGGACGTCGGCGCTGGTCTGGCTGCCGACCACGATGTACAACACCCTACGGTCGCCTTCCTCCTCGATTTGTAGTGTCACCGACGACGTGCGGGTGGATCTTCATGCTGGCGAAGAAGCCGATCATCCAGAGTCGACCCCCGACGCCGAGCACGAGCACGATCCAGCGGGAACCCCACAAGTCTTCCGCTTTGTAAACCAACCAGCTAGCTTTTTCCCCACGATCGATCGATCGAACAGTCGGGCGATCGGCGCCCCACAATGGACTGGAGGGGGAGGAAGCACATGGCTGATCCCGTACGCGCCAGGAGGTTCCTGGCAGCCGCATTCGCCGCGGCGGCGGCGGCCGCCACGATCGGCGTTGGCACTGCGGCGAGCGCCGCTCCCGCGGAAGGCACCGTCAGGGCTGCGACCGGCGCCTCGATGGCGGGTAGCTACATCGTGGTGCTGAAGGACGGCGCGGGTAACCAGGCCGCCGCCGTTGCCGGCAGGCACGGCGCGTCCGTGACCCACCAGTACCGCAGCGCGCTGAACGGCTTTTCCGGTCGGATGTCTGAGCAGCAGGCCCGCAGGCTCGCCGCCGACCCGCGGGTGGCATACGTGCAGCAGGACGGCGTGTTCACCATCACCGCGACCCAGACCAACCCCCCGTCCTGGGGTCTGGACCGCATCGATCAGCGCAGCCTGCCCCTGAGCAGCTCCTACACCTACAACACCGTGGCGAGCAACGTCAGGGCGTACATCATCGACACCGGCATCCAGGTCACCCACACCGACTTCGGCGGCCGGGCGGCCTGGGGTACGAACACCACCGGGGACGGTAACAACACCGACTGCAACGGACACGGCACGCACGTGGCCGGGACGGTCGGCGGCGCGTCGTACGGCGTGGCCAAGAGTGTGCGACTCATCGCCGTCAAGGTGCTCACGTGCAGCGGCAGCGGCAGCACCTCCGGCGTCGCGGCGGGTATCGACTGGGTGACCGCCCAGAAGAGGAGCAATCCGAGCCAGCCGATGGTGGCGAACATGTCTCTTGGCGGAAGCGCGGACACCACACTGGACAACGCCGTCAAGAACTCGATTGCGGCGGGTGTGACCTACGCGATCGCGGCAGGCAACGGCAACTTCCTTGGCCTGGCGCAGAACGCGTGCAGGACGTCACCGGCACGGGTCCTCGAGGCGATCACGGTCTCGGCAACCGACAGCACCGACAAGAAGGCGTCGTGGGCGAACTACGGCAACTGCGTTGACCTGTTCGCTCCCGGCGTGAACATCACGTCGTCCTGGAACTCCAGCGACACCGGCACCAACACGATCAGCGGCACATCGATGGCGACGCCGCATGTGACGGGCGCCGCGGCGCTCTACCTGGCCAACAACCCGTCAGCATCACCGGCGACGGTGGCATCGGCGATCAACAGCAACGCCAGCACCGGCGTGGTGTCGTCGCCGGGCAGCGGGACCCCCAACCGCCTGCTCTACACGCTCAACTTCTGACAGATACCCCGCAAGCCGGTCGCTTGTCCCACCGATGGTGGGACAAGCCGACTCTTGGCTTCTGGTACCGCGGTACCACCGCGCGGTGGAAGATCGGACCGCGGTACCACGGATCGCCTTCCGTTCGGACCTAGCGTTCTGGCTGAGACGCCGGGGCTTCGGCGTCCGGGGTTCCGAGGGGGGAAGCGATGATCGAGGCACGACAGCTGACGAAACGGTACGGCGACAAGACGGCCGTCGACGGGGTGGACTTCACGGTCCGGCCGGGTGCGGTGACGGGTTTCCTGGGGCCGAACGGCGCGGGCAAGTCGACCACGATGCGGATGATCATCGGGTTGGACGCGCCGACGGCCGGCTCGGTGACCGTGAGCGGCCGCCGGTACGCCCAGCACTCCGCCCCGCTCCAGGAGGTCGGCGCGCTGCTGGAGGCGCGGTCGATTCACCCCGGCCGATCGGCTTTCGACCATCTGATGGCTCTCGCGTACACCCACGGTATCTCGCGCGGTCGGGTCGACGAGGTGATCGAACTGACCGGCCTGCAGTCGGTGGCGCGTAAGCGCGCCGGCGCCTTCTCGCTCGGCATGGGCCAGCGCCTGGGCATTGCCGCGGCGCTGCTCGGCGACCCGCAGACGGTCATGCTGGACGAGCCGGTCAACGGGCTCGACCCGGAGGGCGTGCTGTGGATCCGGCAGCTGCTCACCGACCTGGCCGCCGCGGGCCGCACGGTCTTCGTCTCATCGCACCTGATGAGCGAGATGGCGCTGGTCGCCGACCACCTCATCATCGTCGGACGCGGGCGGGTCCTGGCCGACACCACCGTGCAGGAGTTGGTCCGGAGTGCGGGCGGCGACACCGTGGTGGTCGCCAGCGCCGACCCGGCGGAGCTGCGCCGCGCCCTGGCCGTCCGGGCGTCGAGATCACCGGCCGGACCGGATCCGAGCAGTTGAGCGTGACGGGCATGTCGGCGCGCGCGATCGGGACCAGGGCGGCCGAGCACGGCATCACCCTGTTCGAGCTCACCGCCACGGCGGTCTCCCTCGAGGAGGCCTTCATGGAACTGACCAAGGACGCGGTCGAGTACCACTCCGCGAGCACCCCTGCGAGGGCAGCATGAGCACCGCCACTGAAAGCCGGCCCACGCCCGCCGCTCCGGCGCGGCCCGCCGACCCCGCCCGGAGGGTGACCGGCCGGCGGGTGCTGCGCTCCGAGTGGGCCAAGCTGTGGTCGCTGCGGTCGACCTGGATCACGCTGGCGCTCGGACTGCTGTTCCTGCTCGCGTTCGGCACCATCGCCGCGCTGCGGTACAAGTCCATGAGCGCTTCCGGCCAGCAGATGGATCCGGACTTCGCCGACGCCACCGCCTACACTCTCGCGCTGTTCGGGGTGCCGTTCGCGCTGATCGCGCTGGGCGTTCTGGGGGTGCTGACGACCTCCGGCGAGTACTCGACCGGCATGATCCGGTCCACGCTGGCCGCGGTGCCGCGCCGACTGCCGGTCCTGTGGTCCAAGGCCGCCGTCTACGGCGTGATCGCGTTCCTCGTCGGCGCGGTCGGCGCGGTCGGCGTCTTCCTCATCAGCAGTGGGGTGCTCAGCGGTACCGCCAAAGCCATGAGCATCTCCGACGACGAGGTCGTGCGCGGCCTGCTCGGGGCGGGCCTCTACCTGGGCCTGGTCGGTGTCATCGGGGTCGCGCTCGGCGCCCTGCTCCGCTCCACCGCCGGCGGCATCTCGGCGCTGGTCGGCGCGTTCCTGCTGGTGCCAGGGCTGATGTCGCTGCTGCCGAGGTCCTGGCGGACCGACATCACGCCGTATCTGCCCAGCAATGCCGGGGAGTCGATCTTCGCGCTGCAGCCCCCCACCGGGGCGCTGTCGGCCGGAGCCGGTCTGCTGGTGCTGCTCGGCTGGACGGTGCTCGCCCTCGGCGGTGCCGGGTACCGGCTGAAGCGGTCGGACGCCTGATCCTGCCGGGGCCCCCGCGCGGCACCCGGCTCGGTCGGGTGCCGCGCATGGGCGTAGCTGCTTGCGGATGACGCGGCCTTCGCCGTTGAGCGACCCATGTGACGGAGGATGAATCGGTGAGCAGCGAGGACAGCGTCGCCGGCGGGCTCGACGGGCATCCGGTGACCGCCCGGGGGTACCGGGCGGGGCAACGCCTACGGCAGTGGGACGCCGACCACCGCTGGGCGCTCGACGCGGCGGTCGTGCTGGCGGTATTCCTGGTGTTCTGCCTGCCGGACCTCGCGCACGACCGGCACCCCTCGGACGCGCCCGTCACCTTCACCCAGCGCCCCGTGCCGGAGCTGCTGCTGCTCCAGGCCGGGCTGCTGATCCCGCTGTGGTGGCGGCGCCGCGCCCCGCTGCTGGCGTTCTACGCCGTCGTGGCGGTCTTCCTCGTCCAGTGGGGCGCCGGCATCCTGCTCCGCGCCGACGTCGCCCTCCTGGTCGCCCTGTACAGCCTGGTCCTGCACGGACGACTGAGCCGCCTGCCCTGGGCCGTACCCGCGTTGATCGCGGCGTTCGTGCTGGTCGTGGTGCGCCTGTCCGGCGTGCTGTCGGTGTGGGACGTGATGTTCTTCCTCATCAGCGTCGGCACCGCGGCCACCGCGCTGGGCTTCGCGGTGCGCATCCGCCGCGCGCAGTTGGCCGCCCTGCGGGACCGCGCCATCCAGCTCGAGATCGAACGCGACCAGCGCAGCAAGCTGGCGGCGGCCACCGAACGCACCCGGGTGGCCCGCGAGATGCACGACATCGTCGGCCACAGCCTGTCGGTGATCATCACCCTCGCCGACGGCGGCGCGTACGCCGCGGACGCCGCCCCCGAACGCAGCAAGGAGGCGCTCCAGCTGATCGGCGACACCGGCCGGCGGTCGCTGGCGGAGCTGCGCCGCATGCTCGGCGTACTGCGCGAGCAGACCGACGAGCCGAATCTCAGCCCGCAGCCGGGCATCGCCGACCTCGACCCGCTGTGCCAGCGCATCCGCGCCGCCGGGCCGCAGGTCGAGTACCAGAGCACGGGTGAACTGGACGCCCTGGATCTCGGGGTACAGCTTGCGGTGTACCGCATCGTGCAGGAGGCGCTCACCAACGCCCTCAAGCACGCCGGTCAGCACACGCGGGTGCGCCTTGCCCTGCGCATCGACGGCACCCGGTTGCGGATCCTGGTCCG
Source organism: Micromonospora sp. ATA32 (assembly GCA_016802835.1). Classification (GTDB taxonomy): domain Bacteria; phylum Actinomycetota; class Actinomycetes; order Mycobacteriales; family Micromonosporaceae; genus Micromonospora. The sequence continues at coordinate 5,569 of JAEVHO010000004.1, forward strand.
GGACACCGGACCACCTGGCGCCGCCGACCGGCCCGCACGCCCCGGCGAGCAGGGCCACGGCCTGGTCGGCATGCGCGAACGCGCCGCGCTCTACGGCGGTACCGTCGTGGCCGGCCCCGCGCCAGGCGGAGGATGGACCGTGGAAGCAGACCTCGATCTGACCCCACCGCCCGCACCCGAAGGCGACCCGGCATGATCACCGTACTCATCGTGGACGACCAGCCCCTGCAACGCTTCGGCTTCCGCATGCTGCTCGACAGCAACGCGGACACCGAAGTGGTCGGCGAGGCGAGCAACGGCGCCGATGCCGTACGCCGGACCACCGAACTGCACCCCGACGTCGTACTGATGGACGTTCGCATGCCCGGGATGGACGGCATCGAGGCCACCCGCCGGATCGTGGCATCGAGCGGCCGCTCGCGCATCCTCATGCTCACGACGTTCGACCTCGACGAATACGTCCACGCCGCGCTGCGCGCCGGAGCCAGCGGATTCCTGCTCAAAGACGCTTACCCCGAGGAACTCCTCGCCGGCATCCGCGCCGTCGCCGCGGGTGACGCGGTCATCGCACCCGCCCTCACCCGGCGCCTCCTCGACGCGTTCGCACACCACCTCGGCAACGGCCCGGACGGGCAGCCAGCCACCGACCCGCGACTCGACACGCTCACCGAGCGCGAACGCGAAATCCTCGTCGCCATCGGCTACGGCTGGACGAACGGCGAGATCGCCAAACGGTTGGTCCTGTCGGAGTCGACCGTCAAGACGCACGTCGGTCGGGTGCTGGCGAAGATCGGCGCCCGCGACCGGGTCCAAGCCGTCATCTTCGCCTACGACCTGGGCCTGACCCGTCCACACACCCTGGGCTGACCCGCAACCGGCGCCCGGCACCTGGCTGCACGAGCTCACCCACCCGGCGACACTGGGGGCATGAGCGCGCTCGCGGAATACCGGACCGGCAGCACCAGCTCACCGACCTCTATACAGCGTTCAACAGACGCGACATCCCGGCCCTGCTCGCCGCCATGACGTCCGACGTCCTGTGGCCGAACGGCTGGGAGGGCGGCACGGTCCAGGGACATGACAATCGGCCGAGTGAACTGCGAGCCGGGCCCATGACACTCGCCCCCATGGGTATTGGCCTGGATGCGCTGCGCTGGCTGCTGCGGAGTCGGTGGGCGCGATGGACGGCGGCCGCCACGCGCTACGCTATCGAGCCCAAGCCGCCATGACGCCGCCGACGACTGCGCCCACAGCCGGGCGCGCTGCCGCAGCCCGGCTGCAGGCCCCGCCGGATCGGCGGCTAGCACCCGGTCGGGGGCGCTGTCGCAGCGGTGGCCTGCGGATCGGACGAGTCCTCGCGAGGGCCTGCGCGGCGGGCCCATCCCCGCCGCTGTCCGGAACCGATAAGTGGGGTTGTTGGCAATATCGGTGGCCACGAGGTCGGGGGCGGGCGGCCAGGTCGTCCGCGGGCAGTGGGGGCGGACTCGTCGCGCAGGGTCTTGCCGATGCGGCGGCGGGTGGCGCCGTCCGGGCGTCGACCTCGACGACGGTATTCGGTCAGGAAGGGTCTGTCGGTTATCGCCGCCATCGGCGAAACACCGCTACGGCCGTCCCGACCAGCAGTGTCGCAGCGGCTCCGACCAACCGCCGCGCCGCCTGTTGCCGGCTGTCCCAGCCGCCGTGGGTTGCGGCGAAGTCCAGGGCTGGCTGGTGAAGGTTCCCGGGGTTGGCCGGCGCGGGCCGGTGCGAAAAGTGCTGCCGGTCGACCTGGATGGCCATGAGCCGCTCAACCAGGCCGGGAGTCAGCCGGGACTGCATCAGCAACGCGTGTGCCACCGTCCCGACGGCCACCTCCCGCCGGGGCAACCGCACAAGGTTCACGATGGTCCGCGCGACCCGCTCCGGCGGGTACACCGGCGGCATGGCACGCACCGCCCGGCCCGTGTAGTTCGCGGCGTGCTGGAAAATCGGTGTGTCGATCGTCGCCGGCAGAACTGTGCACACGTGGACTCCGGAGGCGCCCTCCAGCTGCAGTTCCTGCCGGAGGCTGGCACTCAACGCCCGAATCGCGAATTTCGACATCGTGTATGGGTGGGTGTACGGCTGCGGGACCACCCCGACAACCGATGACACGTTGACCAGCACGCCATGGCCCTGTTCCCGCATCACGGGCAGTGCCGCACGTGCGCCGTACACGTAACCCATCACGTTGACGTCGAGAACCCGCCGAAAGTCTTCCTCCGGAATGTCCTGGAACGGTCCGAAGACGCTCACCGCGGCGTTGTTGACCCATACATCGATCCGCCCGTACCGCTGGAGAGTCCGTTGGGCCAACTCCCGCACCGCCTGCGCGTCGCTGACGTCCGTCGGCACCGCGATCGCCTGCCCGCCACGGTCTACGCACTCCTGAACAACCTCGTTCAATGCAGCCTCTCCCCGCGCCGCCAAGGCGAGCGCGTTGCCGTGATCGGCGAAGGCATGGGCGGTGGCCCGGCCGATGCCGCTGGAAGCACCAGTGACGACAACGACGAGATCCCTCATCCGCATGAGCAGCGGATACCCCACCCCCGCCAGGTCAACCCCTGCCTCCCGCCGCCTTCCCGCGTACCGAGGCGCGCCTGTGACACGCCGACGACCACGTGTCTACCTTTCAGTCACTGCGTATGCGGTGCCGCCACCGGGGCTTTTCTCGCAGAGAAGCCGCGGTCGGCGTGTTGACCAGCGGTGGCGGGGTACCCGGCAGTTGAGCGCAAACGAATAGCCGTAAGGGGGAACCGAGATGAAGCAGGAAGACCTGACTCAGATGAAGACCGACGAGGTCGCCAAGCGTGCGCGCAGGGCCGGGATCAACAACGTTGATCAAATGAACAAGCAGGAGATGATTCAGGCGATGGGCGCTGGCCCGCCGGAGTCGGCGAAGCCCGGTCGTGGTGGCGGTCCGGGCGACGCTCCCCAGCCGTCCGGCACCAGTCCAAAGCAGTGGAAGAACGTGCCGGGGAACCAAAGCTGAGGTAGACGACGCCCAGTGCGCCCGTCTGACTTGCTCTTGCCGCAGGACATGGTGGCCGGCCCCAGGGGCCGGCCACTACTGTTAGTTGGTGGTGCCATTAGCCTCGATCATTTGCGGAGCTGGGTAGTTGTCTCGGCCCGGCCTGGCGCCATCGTGATCGATCGATGGGTATGGTTGGCGGACATGGTCGGGTGGCCGGCTGTCGCGTCGGCGGCGTGGTCTCCGGGGGCGCTCCGGTCGTTGGGTCAGGGCTGGCCGGGGGTCAGCCGGGGGCGGGATGGCCGCGATCCGGGTGAACGCGGCGGCGATCTGAGAGGCCCATGGCCAGGTCGGCGGAACGCGTATTCGTCGGGGTCCAGCCCGAGGTCGGGATCTGTGTGATCGCGGTCCGCTCCGCTTCGGTGATGGACCAGCCGATCGAGTACTCCACCGTGCGGCCCCGCTTCGCGTCCTGTGCGGTGAGCCAGTCGAGCACGGCGTGAGTGGCCCCGGCCGAATCGGCCCGCACCAGCAGGTGCCGCCGATACGCGGCGGGGACCTGCGCGAACGGTTGGCGCTTGGGTTCAGGTACCGGTGCCGCAGGATTGGTCAGGGAGCAGTTCTGGACTGAGCCGTTGATGCCCGGTACGCGGTGTCGAGCCGGTCCGCCAGCATCCCGAGTTCTTCGACCAGTTCTGCGGGTTCGAGGACGGTGAAGTTGTGGCCGAGGGTCGCGAGATGTATCGCGATGAGCGTGAGCGAGTCCGCACCGGTGATGAGCAGACAGCTGTCCTGGTCCACCGCTTCGACGATCCCGGTCGTGGGGGGAACGCTTTCGGCAACCACGTGGGCCGGCGCGCGCACTTGGACGCGGATGCGGAAGCGATAGGGCGCGGCCGTGACGGAGTCTGCGACGAAGGCTGCTGCGTCGGGCGGGTCGTGGGGTGTAAATCGGATCCCGGTCGGCTTAGGATCGCCGATCCGGTCGGCGCGGAATGTGCGCCAGTCGTTGCGGTCGTTGTCGCGGGCCATCAGGTACCAGCGGCGGCCGGTGTGAACCAGCCGGTGCGGCTCCACCGTGCGGACGCTCGCCGTGCCGTCGCGGTCCCGGTACCCGAACGTGAGGCGTTGCAGGCCCTGGCAAGCCTCGGCGATCACGGTGAGCAATCCGGCGTCCACGGTGGGCGCAAGGCCGGTCAGCGGTACGGTGGCCAGCCGCAGGGCGGCCGTGCGCTGGCGCAGCCGTGCGGGCAGCACTCGCTCCAGCTTGGCCAACGCGCGCAGCGCCGTTTCCGCGATGCCGGTCACGCTGTGGCTTGTCGCGGTGCGCAGGCTCAGCACGACCGCGACGGCCTCGTCGTCGTCGAGCAGCAGCGGCGGAAGCGTCGATCCCGCGGCGAGCCGGTAGCCGCCGGCGACGCCGGGTGTGGCTCGCACCGGATACCCAAGGTCACGCAGCCGGGCCATGTCGCGGCGCAGCGTCCGGACGGTCACGTCCAGCCGTTCGGCCAGCTCGGCCCCGGGCCATTCCGGCCGGGTCTGCAGGATCGACAGCAGCCGCAGCAGGCGGGCCGACGTGGCGAGCATGGATGAAGTCTGCCAGGAAACGAGGAACGATTCTGTCCGCAATTGGGGCTAGCCTCCGGGCATGAGCATCGACTGGAACGGACAACTCGTCGACCAGTTGGATTGGCACTGGCAGCACCACCTGCGGCCGCGGCTGGACGGGGTGACCGACGAGGAGCACTTCTGGGAGCCGGTTGCGGGATGCTGGAGCGTGCGCCGCCGCGCGGAGGGCGTGGCCTCGGCCGCGCACGGCGCCGGGGAGTATGTCATCGAGTACGAGCGGCCGGAGCCGAGTCCGCCACCCGTCACGACCATCGCGTGTTACGACAGCTTCGAGTACGCCGAGACCGCGGGTGAAGCGTTGCAACAGCTCGATGAGGCGTACGCCGTTTGGGTCAAAAGTGTGCGCGGGTTGGGCCAGGACGGGTTGGCCCGCCCGTGTGGACGAGCCGACGGGCCGTTCGCCGAGTTGCCGATGGCCGCGCAAGTGCTCCACATCAGCCGTGAAGCGATCCATCACGGAGCCGAAATCTGCCTGCTCCGTGATCTCTACCGGAACCGAGGGTGATCGAGTTGACATACGAATTCCAGGTAGCGCAGGACAGCGCAGACCCACACGCGCTCGCCGATTGGTGGGCCGAAACGCTCGGCTGGGAGGTGGAGCCCTCCGATGAGGCGTTCATTCGACGCATGATCGCCGAAGGATCCGCGTCCGACAGCGACACCAAAGTCCACAATGGGTCGCTGGTTTGGAAGGAGGGCGTGGCCATCCGCCACCCAGACGGGCTAGAGCGTGCACCGCGGGTGCTGTTTCAGCTGGTGCCCGAGGAGAAGACGGTCAAGAACAGGATGCACCTCGACGTCCGGATCGGCGCGGACGACGTCGAGCCAGTGGTCGGCAAGCTCATCGCGCGCGGCGCAAGGTTCATTCACGAGGGGCGTCAGGGCCCGTACACCTGGGTCACGCTCGCTGATCCGGAGGGCAATGAGTTCTGCGTCTCTCGTAATGCGCCCTAGGCGTTTGGTGCTGTCCGCGGATTGCGACGCCGTACTATGCACCGGGCACGAGTTGGCCACGAGGAACGATCACCACGTGGAGGTGCCGGGGGCCGTGGACGCCTTCGACTCGGTTGAGTTCGATGTCGCTGGTGGCGGAGGGCCCGCTGATCCAGGTCAGTGGGCGGTGCGGGTCGAGCCGGGCGATGGCGTCCGGTACACAGGCGACGACCTGATCGGTCCGCAGCACGCAGATGTGCACGTCAGGCAGGAGCGTGATGACCCCCCGGCCCTGGTCAGGGGCTGCGTCGAGCACGACGGTGCCGGTTTCGGCGACGGCCACGGCCGCTGCGGTGACGACCCCATCGAAGGCGGCAACCTGCTCCGCGGTGAGATTCTCGTCGGTCACCGCGGTGACCGTGGTGGGCAGCCAGTGTCCGGGCACCCCGGGTGGCACCACGATGCGCCGGCCGCCGAGGACCTCGTCAACCACCTTCGCCACCTCTGCGTCGGAGCATCGGTGCACGGTGGCCCGATAGTCGGTGAGACGGTACACCAGCACGTCGAGGTCGAGGGGGCCGCCGGCCGGTCGGTAGTCCCGTGGCAGCTCGGCCGGTGTGGTTGGAGTGGGACCGATGGCGGCGCGGAGGCGGCCGAGCACTAGTTCGCGTGGGCTCACCGTTCTGCCCACCATTCGCGGAAGGTCTGTGGGGGCGGTTGCGGCAGGTCGCGGCCGATGGTCCAGCCGGACAGCGGCGGGGGCAGGCCGCGACCGCGGCGGCGGCGAGGCGGGTGAGCCGCGCGGCGCGCTGCGCGGCCGCGTATAGCGCCGGGTGGTCCATGGTGTATGCGGCGGCGGCATCGCGATGGACTCGGCGGTAGGTTTCCGCTTGGGCGGTGACGTGCGCGGCACGCAGGTGCACCAGCAGCTCCGGAATGTTGATTTTCACGGGGCAGGCGTCGAAGCAGGCGCCGCAGAGCGTCGACGCGTACGGCAGGGAGGCGTTGTCCTCGATGCCGGTGAGCTGGGGTGACAGGATGGCGCCGATCGGTCCGGGGTATACCGAGCCGTACGCGTGCCCGCCGGTGCGCTCGTAGACCGGGCAGACGTTGAGGCAGGCGGAGCAGCGGATGCAGTGCAGCGCCTGCCGGCCCACTTCGTCGGCGAGCACGGCGCTGCGGCCGTTGTCGAGCAGCACCAGGTGGAACGCCTGCGGGCCGTCGCCGGGAGTGACACCGGTCCACATGGAGGTGTACGGGTTCATCCGCTCCCCCGTCGATGCCCTCGGCAGCAACTGGAGGAAGACTTCGAGGTCCTGCCAGGTGGGCACCACCTTCTCGATGCCCATCACGGTGATCAGGGTGTCGGGCAGGGTGAGGCACATTCGCCCGTTGCCCTCGGACTCCACGACGGCGAGGGTGCCGGTCTCGGCGACAGCGAAGTTCGCGCCGGAGACCGCCACCGGGGTGTGCAGGAACGTCTGCCGCAGGTAGCGGCGCGCGGCGGCGGCCAGGGCCGCCGGGTCGTCAGTCAGCGCCGGATCCACGTCGGGCATCGCGCGCAGGAAGATCTCCCGGATCTCGGCGCGGTTGCGGTGGATGGCGGGCACCAGGATGTGGCTGGGCCGGTCGTCGCCGAGCTGCACGATCAGCTCCGCGAGGTCGGTTTCCACCGGGGTGACCCCGGCGGCTTCGAGGGCCTCGTTGAGGCCGATCTCCTGGGTCGCCATCGACTTGACCTTGATGACCCGGTCGCTGCCGGTCGCGGCCACCAGCTCGGTCACGATCCGGTTGGCCTCCACGGCGTCGGCCGCCCAGTGCACGGTCCCGCCGGCCCGGGTGACTGCGGCCTCGAGCTGTTCGAGCAGCTCGGGTAGGCGGGTCATCACGTCAGCCTTGATGGCCGCGCCGGCGTCGCGTAGCTGTTGCCAGTCCAGAGCTTCGGCGATGACCGCAGCGGACTTGGCCCGGATCGTGGTCGTGGCATGGCGCAGGTTCCGGCGTAGCTGCGGGTCGGCGAGGCTGCGCCGGGCGGCCGCGGGGAAGGGCTGGTCGCCGCGCAGGTGCCCGACGCCACGGGGTGCGGTGGTCGGCATGCCGAGGAATGTGCTGGTCACGGCGCCTCCGTACTGGCCAGGATCTCGGCGAGGTGCACGGTGCGCACCCCTGTGCGCAGCCGGGACAGGCCACCGCCGATGTGCATGAGGCAGGAGACGTCCCCGGCGGTGCAGACGTCCGCGCCGGTGGACAGGACGTGGCGCATCTTGTCCGCCAGCATCGCGGTGGAGGTGTCGGCGTTCTTCACCGCGAAGGTGCCACCGAAGCCGCAGCATTGCTCCGCCGCCGGCAGCTCCACCAGCGTGAGGCCGCGGACCCGCCGCAGCAACCGCAACGGCCGGTCCCCCACCCGCAACATGCGCAGGGAGTGGCAGGTCGGGTGGTAGGTGACCCGGTGCGGGTAGTAGGCCCCGACGTCCTCGATTCCGAGCACGTCGGTGAGCAGCTCGGACAGCTCGTAGGTGCGTTCCGACACGGCCTCGGCCCGGCTGGCGAGCCGCTCGTCGCCGGCCCGCCGGGCGACCATGGCGTGCTGGTGGCGCACCGACCCGACGCACGAGCCGGACGGGGCGACCACCACGTCGTACGGGTCGAAGGTGCGCACGTGCCGGCGCACCAGCGGCAGCGCGTCGTCCAGGTAGCCGGTGTTGACGTGCATCTGCCCGCAGCAGGTTTGCCCCTCCGGGAAAACGACCTCGTGGCCGAGGCGTTCGAGCAGCCGTACGGTGGCCTTTGCCGCCTCGGGGAACATGGTATCCGTCAGGCAGGTGACGAACAACGCGATGCGCATCCTCACCTCCCGATCCGTGCGGCGGCGGCGCGCCACGGCTCGTCGTTGCCCCGCGGCTCGTACACGGTCAGCGGTTGCGTGCTGCGAAGCAGCTGCCGCAGCGCGCGCAGGTCCCCGTGCACCACAGCCGCAGCCCGGGCCTGCACAAGCACGTTGCCGAGGGCCGCGGCCTCGACCGGCCCGGCCACGACGGGCCGGCGGCAGGCGTCCGCGGTGAGCTGGCACAGCAGCCCGTTGCGGGCGCCGCCGCCGACAACGTGCACGGCGTCGACGCCGCGGCCCGACAGCCGTACCGCGTCGTGGATGGCGGTCCGGTAGGCGAGGGCGAGGCTGTCCAGGATGCAGCGGACCGTCTCGGCCTGGCTCTGCGGCGGTGTCTGGCCGGTGCGCCGGCACGCGGCGGCGATGCGCGCCGGCATGTCGCCAGGGGGCAGGAACGCGGGATCATTGGCGTCCACGACCGCCGAGAAGGCCGGTACGCGGGCCGCGTCGTACAGCAGCGACGCCAGGTCGGCGGGGAGCCCGGCGGCGTTCCACGTGCGGATTGATTCCTGCAGCAGCCACAGGCCCATGACGTTGCGCAGGTAGCGGGTGGTGCCGTCGACGCCCCCTTCGTTGCTGAAGTTGGCGCGCCGGCTGTCCTCGGTCAGCACCGGCGTATCGAGCTCGACCCCAACGAGTGACCAGGTGCCGCACGACACGTACGCGAACCGCTCGCTGGCCGCCGGCACGCCGACCACCGCGGAGGCCGTGTCGTGCGACCCGACGGCGGTGACCGGCACCGGACCGGTCAGACCGGTTTCGTCGAGGACGTCGGGCAGCAGCTCTCCCGCCCGGTCGCCGGGCTGGCGCATCGGCGGGAAGAGGTCCGCCGACACGCCGGCGGCGGCGAGAAGCCGGTCGGACCAGGTGCGGGTCCGGACGTCGAGAAGCTGGGTGGTGGACGCGTTCGTGACCTCGCTGCCGGCGATGCCGGTGAGCCAGTAGCTCAGCAGGTCGGGGACGAGGAGCAGGTTCCGCGCCGCGGCGAGCTGCGGTGACCCGGCGGACGCCGCGAGTTGGTAGAGCGTGTTGAACGGCAGGAACTGCAGCCCGGTGATCCGGTAGATCTCCTCTGCCGGCACGGCGGCGAGCACCTTGTCCATAGCGCCGTCGGTGCGCTCGTCGCGGTAGTGCACGGGATTGCCGAGCAGGGAACCCCCCACGTCGAGCAGACCGTAGTCGACCGCCCACGAGTCGATCCCGATGGAGGTGATCTGGCCGGCCTCCCGGCCCGCAGCCCGCAGCCCCTCCAGGACGCCCCGGTACAACGCGAGGACGTCCCAGTGCAGCGTCCCCGCGACCCGTACCGGCACGTTGGGAAACCGGTTGACCTCGACGAGGTCAAGCCGGTCTGGCGCCACCCGGCCAAGCATCACCCGCCCGCTGGACGCGCCGAGATCGACCGCGGCGATCGTCGCCGTGCCGTCCACAACTGTCACGCCGTCACCTCGGTCCTGAGCCGGTCCGGTACCGCCGGACAGGGAGCGACCATGCCGACCACGCCTAGCGTGAACGCCGGTGCTGGATGCGGGCTCACTGCGGGTATCCCTCCAGCTCGACAATGCGGGAGTAGGCGTTGTCGTTGGCGGACCGGACGATAACGCGTAGCGCGGTCGCGGTGACCGGCTCGAAGGTCCGGCGCACCAGCCCGTCGGTGTTGCCGCGGATCTCCGCGACGGTACGCCACTGGCCACCGACGAGCGCCTGCACGTCAGCGTCGCGTAGCCCCCACGCCTTCGCGGGGAACTGCGCTGAGTCGATCGTGTACAGGTCGACCCGCCCGACCGGCGCCCCCGCGGTGAAGTCGACGGTCAGTGTGTCGGGGAAGGCGCCCTGCGTGGCGTCGTTCCAGCCGTTCCCCTGACCCCACCGGTCCGAGCTGCGGTCCCCGTCGATCGCGCCCTCCGGCCGGAAGGAGGCGTGGGTGGAGGAGGCGCTGGCCTGGCCGAGCCGAGTCGCCAGGTCGACGGTCACCGGCACGTCCCGTCGCTCGCCGCCGACCGTCACCGTGAGAGTGCCGGTGCCGGGCACCGTCGCGTCCACCGGAGCGGTCAGCGTGACCGGGACGATCGCCTCGCCGGCGCGGTCGAACTTCACGTCGGTCCGGGCCGGCATGACGGTCAGCCCACCGTTGGCGGAGAAGTCCACCTCTGCGGTGTCTTGGGAGCCGCCGAAGCGGCGTACCCGAACCTGCAGCTCACGGGATTGCCCCGGCGACACGCTCGGCACCGCTGGCAGGCCGACCTCGTACACCGGCTCGTCCCCGACCGGCGTCAGCTCGGCGGAGACTGGCCGCTGCGGGCGCAGCGCCACCGGGCCGAGCAAGCCGGCGGGACGGTGGTCGCCGTGCCGGTTGGCCAGCGTGTTCGTGACCCGCACCTGGATCTCGTTGCGTCCCGCGCGCAGCGCCGCACTGATGTCCTGGCGGTACGGCTTCCATAGCAGCGGGTCGAACGCCTGCCCGTTGACCGTGACCTCCGCGACGTCGCGCACATCGCCCAGGTCAAGGACGAACCGGCGTCCGTCGAGGGTGGCCGCGTCCAGGTCGACGCGCGGGAGTAGGTGGCCGATCCGGAGTACGCCGGGTCGATCGCGGTCCACGACCCGAGCGGCCGGTCCTGCGGTTGCGCGCCGGGCTTGTCCAGCCGCACCGTCCAGTCGCCGTCGAGCGGGACCGGGGTGAGCGGGTCGTCGGTGGCGAGCGTTCCGCGGAACAGCTGCCCGTCCCAGGCGCCGACCACCCGGTGGCTGCCCGGCGCGTCGAGCAGGGCGTCGACCCGCAGGGTGCCGGACGTGCCCGGGCCCACCGCCAAGGCGGTGATGTCGCCGGAGACCAGGTGCGGCACCGCGGCCGGCGGCCGCGCCGCCGACCGGAAGGCGACCACCACGGTCTGGTACGGCTGCAGTTCCAGCGGCACGGCGGTGCCCAGGCGGCCGGGCGCGTCCCGGAAGGTCGTGGCGGTCGCCGTCCGACCGGTTTCCGGTTGCCACAACTCGGGTGTTCCCTTGGCGGGGAACGTTGCGGTGGAGCGGATGACCGCCCCGCTCTCGTTGGTGACCAGGAACGCCTGGTCCTTGCCGGTCTCGAGCCGGAGCACCCGCACCGCACGCTGAGCCGGTTCGAGCACGGCCGCGGCGACCTCCGCCGAGCGGGTCGCCTCCCCGAGCCCGGCCGGGTCGGCCAGGCGCACGGCGCGTCCGGCGCCGTACGCGCGCTCGGTTGGCGCCTTGCCGTCTCCGAAGAGCGCCGTGAGCGCGTCACGGAGTTCGCCATCGCGGCCGGCGGCCTCCTCCCTCGGCAGGTCGCCGACCGCCACGAGCGTGCCGCCGGTGCGGACGAACTCGGTCAGCGTCCGGACGGTGGCCACATCCAGGGTCGGGGCCTGCGGGAGCACCGCGAGCCAGTAGGACTGCTCCCCCACGTGCAGCCGCCCGCCGCGCGCCTGCGCGCGGGCGCGGATCGCCGGGTCACCGGCCAGCGCGCCCTCGTCGAGCAGGTCGAAGTCGACCTGTGTGTCCTCCAGCGTGTAGGCGACGGCGGTGAAGTCGCGATCGATCGCATCTTGGGTGGGTGTGCCCTGCCATGCCTCGGCGGCGCGCTGCGGCTGGATGAGCACGGTCTGGGCGGCGGCCCGGCCGCGGGCGACCTCCATCACCCGGCCGATCCAGTCGGTGAGCGGCTTGGCGGTGCGCCACCACGGGTTGCCCGAGCCGAACGGCGGTGGGTAGACGACGTTGTTCTCGTCGGTCCACATCGCGTGCAGCACGGTCAGGTTGATCCCCCGGGCGGCGAACGCACCGAGCAGCGCGTGCGAGAACTCGGGCGACACCTGCCAGCCCATCGCGCCGAACGCCTCCAGCAGAACGCGTTCCTGGCCGTTCTGGTGCGCGTCGCTCGCCGCGTACCGGGGCAGCATCGTGCGCCCGCCGGCCGCGTAGTGGTCGAACACGACGTCGGTGCCGGGCACCTGCGCCCACTGGTTCTCCTTGTGCAGGTCGCCGGTGCTCGCGATCTGTTCGGCGGGGCCGTACTCGTCCCAGAGCGGGTTGGAGATGTAGCCGACCCCATGCTCGGCCATCCAGCGTGCCTGCTGGGCGTAGTACGCCTCACCGAAGCGGTCGGAGACGGCGCGCCAGTACCGTCCGCGCTCGGTCCGCCCGTCGCGGCCGAGGTCGTCGAAGAGGGCGGCGTACGCCACGCCGGGTGTGGTGCCGACGTTCTTCAGCGCGGCGTGCAGGCTCGGTGACCACGGCTTCTGCTGGAAGTGGGCGTCGGCGGAGGCGATGAACGGCTCGTCGTCCCAGAAGCCGCGCAGCACGGTCCCGAACGCCCACGGGAACCGCCGGTAGTACTCGCCGGGCACGGCGTCCAGCATGCGGGCCACGGCGTCGTCGTCCAGCAGGTCGAGGTAGTTCCGGCGGAACGACCACGAGTTGTCGTCGGCCAGCGACGTCGCGGTGAACGTGTCCACCCGCCACTGCCCTGCGGGCGCCGGCCAGGCCCGGCCGGACGTCACGTATTCGGTCAGGTCGACGAACTCGCCTACGTCATTCGAGCCGGCCGGTCGGGCCACTGCGGAGACCATTTTCGCGGCGGATTGGCGGGGCCGGAAGTCGTTCAGGGAGGCCGTCCCGTCGAACGTCTGCCGGTACAGCGGCTGCCCACCGGGTCCGGTCACGGAGAGCTCGTCGTACGTCGAGCGCTGGTCGGCGACCGCGCGGACCCCGACCGTGCCGTGGGGGAACGTGCCGTCGGTGGCCGATGGCTGGGCCTTGCCGTCCACGTACGGGGTGATCGTGTTCCCGGCGACCACCACCTTGATCTCGTGCTCGGCGGCCGGGTCCCAGCCGGCCACCCCGCCGGGGTGGCTGAGCAGGGTGAACGACCCGTTCTCCTGGCGCCAGATGTCGACGCCGCCGTCGTCGCGGCGGGTGTCCACGAGGTATCCGTTGCGCTCGTCGTTGGCGCGTACGACGATGCCGGCGGCGCTGCGGTCCAGGCGGGCCCGGGCGGTGAGCGTGTAGTCGGTCCACTCCGCTCCCGTCTTCAGCAGCGCGACGCCGTTCAACGTCGTGGCGTCGACGACGAGGCGGCCGCCCGCCACGTCCAGCCCGGTTGCGGCGCCGCCGAGGTCGACCTGCGCCGGGCCAGTCACGGTCTTGCTGGTACGTCCGAGCCCCTTCGGGCGCAGCTCGGGGTGCGGCTCGTAGGTCCGGTCGCCGATCTTGCCCCCGTTGATGACCAGGCCGCCGCCGCGGCCGCTCGGGAAGAAGTCGTCGTTGAACAGCCACAGGTGCATGCCGGTGCGCTGTGCCTCGCGCAGCGTGTGGTCGATGATGGCGAACCACTGCTCGCTGAAGAACGCCGGCTTCAGCGCGGTGGTGTCGAACGGGAACACGATCGCCTCGTACACGCCCTGCGCCCGCAGTTCGCCGAGCTGCCGGTCGACCAGCGCCGGCGTGACGGTGCCGTTCCAGAACCAGAGCACAGCCGGCCGGCTGTCCGGGCGCGGCTCGGCGAACCGCGCCGCGTCCAGGCCGCTCACCGGCTCGGCGACCGTGTCCGGCTGGGCGACCGCGGCGTGCTGGGGAACGGTGACGGTGGCGACCGAACACAGCACGGCGAGCGCGGCCGCGGCGACTCGCCGGGCGATCGGCTGCATGGCGTTACTCCTCATCGGCGGGGTGAGCGTTGATCGTGTGGGCGCCGGCGGACAGACCGGTGAGGTAGACGTACCGCCCGTCGGTGTGGGCGCCGCACGCCTTGGCCTTCTCGCCGTTCCAGACGAGCCGCCCGTCGACGGTGACCGTCGTCGGCCCGACGGCTGGGACCGCGATCGTGCCGGTGGTGCCCTGCGGGGCGGTCAGGTCCATGACGAAGCGGTCGCGTCCTCGGTCCTGGCGCCAGGACACCCAGATCGCGCCGTGCGCGGTCGGCACCCGGCCTTGCGCCCACTCCAGGTCTCCCGGATGCGGCTTCACCGTGTATGTGGCGAACCCGGGGCCGGTCGGCCGGACGCCGAGGACCTCGTTGGTGAGCAGTGCGGTGCCGCCGGCGGACCACGGGTGGGACATGCTGCCGTCGCCGTATCGGTAGGGGCTGCCGTCGAGGTTGATGTGTTCCCAGGCACCGGTCGCCGGCGGTTCCTCAACCCCGTTGATCGGCTTGCGCTGGGCGAACTGGTAGCCCCAGACGGTGCGCAGCAGGTGCCAGGCCTCGGCGTCGCGTCCTCCGTCGAACCGGGCGAGCGCCTCCCAGTAGTTCATGAACGGGCCGACCAGTTGCGGCATCGACCCGGTGCCGGACTTCGAGCCGTACCCGGTCCAGAGCTGGTCCTTGAGGGTGTCCAGGGCCCGGTCGGCGCGATCGGCGGGGGCGATCCCGGAAAGGACCGCGAACACGTTGCCGTCCTGGGCGATGTTGCCGGGCTGGCCGGTGGACTGCCGGTAAGCCCCCGCAGTCTCGTTCCAGAGCTGGTCGTTGACCCCGCGCACCACTTCGGGGATCAGCTCCCGCCAGTGGGCGGCCCCAGGGTTGTCGTTCTGCAGTTCGGCGAACGCCGCCGCGTCGCGCAGCACCTCGACGTACAGGGCGTTGACCTCGGTCTCCTTGCCGGAGTCGCCGTAGATCCAGTGCCCGCCCTGGTCGTAGAGGTCGAGCAGCCGGGTCCGGTCGTCGCTGACCGTCGCGATCCGCAGGGTGCGGTCGCCGGCGATCGGCCTGCCATCGGCCAGGGCGTGCCTTGTGGGTAGGCGTCGCTGGAGTTGGTCCACCAAGCGATCGTGCCCGAGGGGTCGGACTGCTCGAGGTAGTAGGTGCCGGGGGTGGCCACCTCCGGCAGGTCGATCATGAGCCACGCGTTGTCGACCACGTCCTCGAACCGCTTGCTCGCGACGAGCTGACCCGCGCCGGGTTGCCCTCGGTAGAGCGACAGCGTCATGTCCGCGTCGGTGGTGTTGTACGTCGGAAACCTGCCACCGGCGGCGGTGAACGGCGACGTGGTGGTGAACGTCTGGCCCTGGGTGTGGCCGGCCAGCAGTTTCGGCGCCGAATCCTGCGCCTCGCTGCCGTCGAATCCCTGGGCGGTCAGCCGGGTCTCCAGGAACGCCATGGCTTTGGTGAACGTCGGCCACATCTCGGCGACGAATGCTGTGTCGCCGGTGTAGAGGTAGTACTCCTGAAGTCCGCGCAGCCACCACAGGTGGTATTCGAGGAAGCCCTGGCAGACGGGGGCGCCCAGCCCGTTCGGCGAGCAGGCCGAGAGGTAGCCGTCGCCGCGCTGGGTGCGGGCGATGCTGCGTAACGAGTCACGCATGGCCTGCCGGTCGTCGGTGGAGACGTACGCGATGCGCCCGGTGATCGCGAGGTCGCCGTTCCACACCAGCCGGTCGCGCTTGGCGCCGTCGACGATCACCCGCTCGCCGACACCGATCGTCTCGGTGCCGTTTTCGATGCCCTGCTTCGGGTCGATCGTGCCGTTGACGATCGTGTGCGCGCCGCCGTACCAGATCTTGTTCAGCGCGTCGTCCGAGGAGAGGAACCAGCCGGGCAGCATCGCGTCGCGGTCGGCCAGGTTGATGCCAGGCGCGGCCGTGTACCGGACGCGGACGGCGTCGACGCTCACGCTGGACCCGGCGGGCGCTTCGGGCGCGAGCCGGATCATCAGGTAGCGGAACCCGCCGCGCAGCTCCGGGTCATGCCAGGTGCCGGCGCCGGCCGGTGCCTGCTCGTGCGGGCTTTCGAACCGGCGCTCGCGCTGTGGCTTGAACGCGTCGCCGTTGGCGATCCAGCTCGTCGTGCCGAAGGTGTCGCCCCAGTCGCCCAGGTAGCCGAGCGTCTCGCTGAACGCGAAGAGGGTTGTTGGTGCGGGGCCGGCGAAGTCGACGCTGAGGTAGCCGGAGATCTCGCGTCCGAAGTCGACGATCAGCCGGGGGTCGGCGGCAGCACCGGTTTTGGTGATCTTCACCGTTTGTCCGTCTGGGGCCAGCACCCCGGGCGGGTTGGTGATCTCCCCGCCGCGGCTGTCCGCGGAGATCACGCGGTCCGCCGCGACGTCGCGGGTTTGTGGGGTGAGCACGTATCGCTGCCAGTCATCGGGCGCCGGTGCGGCGAGACCACCGGTTTCGGCGCTGGCCACACCCGTGCTGGCTATGAGTACGGCCGCGGTGGTCAGCGAGATGGCGGCGAAGCGGGTACGTCTCATGGTGGTCACCTCGTCGATCGCTTGCGGGAAGATGTGGTGGTTTGTCATCCGTTAGCGGAGGGCTGGCGGCGCTGGTCGAGGAACACGGTCGTGCGTCCCGGTGCCACGCCGGCGAGTACGACGTGACCGTCGACGACGGCGCGGTCCGGATGCGGGCCCACGCCGATGACGTGGACGGCCTGCGGCGGCGAGTCGTCGAGCGGCACCAGGATGCGGCCACGGACGTTCGGCGGCAGGTCAACGTCGAGCCGGTAGCCGTCGCGGCGGTCGATGCGCACCCCGACGGCTCCCCCGGATGGTCGGCACCCGGCCCTGCGCCCACTCCAGCGGACCGGGCTGCGGCGCGACGTCCACCTGCGCCGCCCCAGGCGCGGTGACGGTGACGCCGAGGAGGCGCCGCATCACCACGTTGGCGGGCGCCGAGCCCCAGGCGTGCGAGAAGGTCATGTTCGGCTTGAGCGCCGGGTCCCATGCCTCCCCGACGATCGTCGCGCCGAGGTCGTCCATCAGGTGCAGCCAGCTCTCCCGGGCGCGGCTGGTCATGAGCGCGTACCCGGCATCGCCCCGCCCGCCGCTGTAGAGCGCGTCGAGGAGGAACTGGGCGCCGTACACGCTCATCCGCATCCCGCCCGCGGCCAGCGCGGCGGCCAGCGCGGACACCTCGGCCTCGTCGGCCACGCCCAGCGCGATCGGGAATGCGGTGGCGTGCTGGGCCCGGTGCCCGGTGCTGAGCCCGTCCCGGTAGGCCGCGGCCGGCCGATCGAGCAGCTGGTCGTTGATCGCCTGCCGGAGCCGGCCCGCCAGGTCGGCGAACCGGCGTTCCTCCTCGGCCTTGCCGAGGACCCGCGCCACCTCCGCACATGCCGCAAACGCCGCGCACTGGAAGGCGTTGACCACAGTGTTGACGGTGGTGAGCACGTATCCGTCGCGGTTGCTGACCGGCCAGTCGACGAGGTCGGAGACGCCGCCCACGGACGTCGGCTTGTGCAGCAGGCCGTCCTCGGCGAGGAACTCGTCGAAGTTCTTCTCGACGTACAGCGACCAGTCTCGGGCCAGATGATCCGCGTCGCCGGTGTGCAGGTAGTCCAGCCACGCCGACAGCACCGACATCAGCCGGTACTCCGACGGCCATGTCGGGCGCCGCGCGAGGTAGGAGTTCGACCAGCGGGCGAGCGCGTACGAGCGTTGCGTCGCGTACTCGGAGAGTTGGTTGACGTACGCGTCGCCCTCGTACGGCCCGCGCTCCCGGGTGGGGGTGTCCTGGTAGAGGTCCAGCCGGGTCGCCTCGATCGAGTAGCGACACATCTCCCAGACCCTGTTGAGGTCGTCATCGGAGCAGCGGAAGGCGGCGTCGTCCGCCCGCCAGGGCAGCCGGACCGCGGCCCCCCGCACCGCGCCGCTGAGATCCAGCGTCGGGTCGGTGATCAGCTCGGCGTAGCGGAAGCCCCGGTAGCCCCAGTGCTCCAGGTGCTGGGCGCCGTCGCGCAGCGTCCACACCTCGCGGTAGACGTTGCCGCCGCGCAACTGGTAGCGGACCGTGTCCGGCCCGGACAGCTCCTCCCCCAGCCGCACCTCCACGGTCTGCCCGGCGTGCGCGCCGTCGAGGTCGAGCGCGAGGCCGCCGACGATCTCCCGTCCGAGGTCGACGATCCATCGGCCGTCGCCGACCGGCCGTACCGCGGCCGGGTTGACCGCCTCGCGCAGCAGGTTCGGCGTCTGGGCCGGCAGTAGCCCCTCGATCGGCGCCCGCTCGGCTGCCGGCGTCCAGGACGAGTCGTCGAAGCCGGGGGACAGCCAGCCGACCGGCTCCTCCCGGGCGTCGATGAACTCCTGAGGGGCGGTGTAGTAGCCGCCGCGCAGGTCACCGGAGGGTGGGAGCCAGCGATCGCCGGTCCGGGCCCGCCAGCCCGCGCCGGTGCCGACGGTGAGGCGGGAGCGGTCGGCGTATCGGATTTCCAGCTGCGCGAGGAACCGCTTGTCAGTCGGCGTGTAGCAGAGGGCGGCGAGCGAGTTGGCCTCGCCGCGGCGCAGCAGCGCCCTCACGTCGTAGGTGTGGTATCGGGGTTCGCCGGCCGGCGCACGCGTCGGGCCCGAACCGACGAACGCGCCGTTGACCCAGGCGGAGTAGACGTACTGCCGGATGGGATCCGGGGACTGCCCGGTCACGTAGAGGACCGCCGACTCGATCGGCTTGTCGGCCAGCCGCACCTCGGTGCGCAGCGCCGCCCAGTGCTCCGGTGCCGGGCCGGCCAGGAGTTGCTGGCTGCGGCCGACGGCCAGCGCGCCGTTCTGCACGCTCCCGCCGCCAAAGGCGCCCGGACCGCGGGAGAAGTCCTCGGCGAGCAGCACCGTGCCGGACGGGTCGGTGAACGTGAAGTCGTCGTACGTCTGTGACTCCGAGCCGCCGTTACGGAAGCCGACGGTGCCGCTCGCGTACGTGGCGTCCTCGATCGTGTCGACCAGGTCGCCGTCGACATAGGTGCGGATGCGCGCGCCGGCGAACTCGATCTCGACCCGCACCGGCGTGCCGAGCGGGACGGCGCGGCCGATCGGGCGTTCGGCCAGCACCCGGTAGGCACCGTTGACCTGCACGTGGGTCTTCAGCACGCCGGCCGGTCCGGCGAGGAGCTGCCACAGGTAGTTGTTGCGGTTGTCGGCCGCCCGGAACACCAGGCCCGCCGACTTCTCCTTGATCACTGTCGTCACCGCGAACCGCCCGTCGCCGAGGACCTGCGCGGGCGGCGCGGGGGCCCAGACCGGGGTTGCCGCCCACTCCTGTCCGATCCCGGTGGCCACGCGCTGCGGCTGCGACCACCCCGACGGCTTGTCGCCGGTGGTCCAGGTCCGCACCCGCCACCAGTACACGCCGCGCGGCTCGAGCGGCGGGCCGCCCAGCGGCACGGCCGTCGATTCGGCCGAGGCGACCCGGCCGCTGTCCCAGACCAGGTCTTCCTCGAGCAGCCGTTCCCGGGTGCGGCCGACCTGCACCTGGTAGGCCGTCTGCATCGCCTCCGGCCCGTCGGAGGGAACGACCCAGGACAGCCGCGGGTGGGGATCGGCCACGCCCAGTGGGTCGTCGAGCAGGGCGGTGAGCAGCCCGCTGGGGACATCGACGGGCGCCTGCGCCAAGGCTGCCGGTGCCCTCAGCAGATCGAGCCCACCGAGCGCGACGGCGGTGCCGCCGGCAACCCCGACCTGGATGAACCGACGACGGTTCATCGACGGGCTCATGCGCCACCCCCCGGCAGGATCCTGATCGCGTCGATACGTATGTCGCCCTGGGTCGTCAGGGGATCGAGGCGCAGGCCGGTGAGCCGGGTGCCCTGGGCGGGAATCGTGACGGTGTAGGTGCGGGTGGCCCCGCCGGTCACGGCGAACCTCGCGCTCTTGTCCTCGGAGAACCCGCCCTGCGCGGCGGTCGTCCAGAAGACCTGCCCCTGGCTGCTCGCGGACGTCGACATGCTCACCTCGACGGTGAGGCCTTGTGCCAGGTCCTGCGAGAGCGGTTGGCCCTGGACGAGGTACGGATCACCCCCGGTGGCCGAGGTGGCGAGCACGCCGCCGGAGACGGTGAACGGCGTCAGCTGGTTGGCGGCCGTCCAGCCCTCGGCGTCCCCGTCCCTGGCGAACTCCCACGCCACGAGCGAATGCGTCACCACCACCTGCACGGTCGCGGTCGCCGTGCGCCCGTCGTCCCCCGTCGCGGTGAGCCCCACGTCGTACGTGCCGTCCGCGGTCGACGTCGCTGCGGTGACCGTCGCGGTCGGCCGCAGCGTCACCGGCGTCCCTGATGAGGCGACGTCGTAGCGCTGCGATCCGGGTTGGACGGTCCAGCCGTCGGGCGCGGAGACGGCGAGCGTGCCGGAGAGCCGATCCGGGGCGATCCCGTCGGGCACCGCGGTGACCTGCGCGCTGCCGCCCGGAAGCACCCGGACGGACGTGGGCGCCGCCGCCAGGGCGAGCGAGCGGACCTGCTCCCCCGCGCCGAGCTTCACATCGAGGACGCGCTGCGGACGTAGGACCACCGGCCCGAGCAGCCCGGACGGATTGGCCCGACCCTCGAACGCGTTGGTCTGGGTGTTGGTCACCCGCACCTCGACCGTGTTCGTGCCCGGCCGGAGCAGGTCGGTCACATCCACCGTGTACGGCTGCCATTCGACGTGCCGCGCCTGCGACCCGTTCACCGCGACCGCGGCCAGGTCCCGCACCGAGCCCAGGTCGAGGAGCACACGCCGCCCGTCGGCGAGGAACCCGTCCGGGATGTCGACCTCGCGGCGGTAAATGCCGGTGCCGGAAAACGCCGGGTCGAGCCCGGTCCACGACCCGAGCGGCCGGCTCAGAGTCGGCGCGCCGTCCCGGTCGAACCGGAACTCCCACGAACCGTCGAGCGCGATCGGCGTGAGCGGGTCGCTGACGGTGACGCTCCCCCCGTACGTCTTCCCGCCGTACCGTCCGCTGACGTAGACCTCGCCGGTGCGCTCCACGGCGACCCGCGCCCGCAACCCGTCGCCGTCCGCCGCTATCCCCGAAACGGTGGCATTGCTGGCCGTGGCGTGCGGCGTCTGGCCGATCGGATGCGACCCGGGCCGCAAGACCAGCCAGGTCGCCTGGTACGGCCGCAACTGCATCGGCACCGTCACCCGGTCGTCGCCGAGCCGGAACACCGGCGCGAGCTCGGTCCGGCCCGTCTCCGGGTCCCAGATCTCGGGCACCTGCGGCACGCTGACCGTCACGTCGGTGCGTACCGTCGCGGCCGAGAGGTTGGTGATGAGCACCGCGTCGTCCGCCGCCCGCTTCACGTGCCGTACCCGAATGTCCGGGCTGGCCGGCGAGAGGGTGACGCCGAGGTCGATCCGCTCCTTCAGCGTCGCGGCGAGGTCGGCGCGGGACGGCAGGTAGACGGCGAGGCCACCGGCGCCGCTGGTCTTGCGCGCGGCCGACGGGGCGGCGGGGTCGGTGCCGAACAGGGCCGCCAGCCGCTGGCGCAGCTCGGCGTCCCGGCCGTCGGCCTCCCGGGTCGGCAGGCCGTCGACAGCCACGAGCGTGCCGCCCTGGGCGACCAGCCGCTCGGCGGCGGCGAGCGCCTCCAGCGAGAGCACGGTCGTCTTCGGCATGACCAGGGCCTGGAAGGTCTGGTCGTGCAGCCGCAGCTGGCCCTCGCCGACGGTGAGCCCCACATCGAGGTCAGGGTCCCCGGCCAGCGCGAGTTCGTCGAGATAGTCGAAGTCCAGCTGCGCGGCGAGCAGGGCGTTGGACGTGCCCTTCCACGACCCGTCGACCTCGCTCAGCCCGGGACCGTTGCCGGCGAAGCCGCGGACCGTCCACGGCGTCCCCTCGGCCATCACCGACGAGCTGGGATAGAGCAGGCCGACCGGGTTCACGGCCGTGCCTCCGCGGGCCGGCTCGACGAGCCGCCCGGTGAATGAGGCGTACACGCCGAAGCGCGGCCAGAACGTGTTCTGGAAGAACTCGCTCGGCTGCGACTCGTACCGCCGCTGCCCGTCGATCGAGTAGTAGAAGGCGTGGTTGTCGATGAGGTCGACGCCGCCGGCCACCTCCCAGGCGACCGTGCGTTTCATCTCCTCCATCGACAGGTCCCACCCGAACGCGCCGAACGTCTCCGCGAGGTTGCGCTTGCGGTCGAACAGGTGCGCCACCGACGAGTTCAGCTTGGGTGTGATGACGTTGGTGTCCAGGCCGCTGATCAGGTCCATGCCGGGCAGTTGGTAGTGCTTGCTCATCTCGAACCAGCTGCCGCCCTCGATGAGCCGGTGGCTGCCGAGGTCCTCCTCGACGAGCGGGTTGGAGATCAGCGCGATGTGGTGTGCCTCGGCCCAGTCGGCCAGCGGCTTGGTGTGGGCCTCGTTGTAGCGGTCGGAAAGCGCGTCGTAGTAGTCGATCCTGGTCTTCGTGGTGGCCGCGCCGGTGTCGTACCAGAGCGCGGCGAGCCGGGCGGTGAGGTCGTATCCGGCGTTGCCGGTCAGGTAGTCGCGGAACCCGGGCGTCCACGGGATGGAGCCGAGCGAGTCGATGCCTCCCCGGTTGTCCGGGAAGTTGTTGTAGAAGCCCGGCTCGTCGTTGAAGATGCCCTGGATCGTCGAGCCGAAGTCGCCGCCGAAGCGGCGCCCGTACGTTTCGTGGGTGATGTCGATGAACTTCTGCGTCACTTTGGGGTTGAGCATGTCGACGTACGGCTGGTCGGGCTCGAGGTCCGGGTGGTAGTTGACCAGCGGCCGCTGCACGAGGTGCAGCAGGCACCAGTGGCCTTCCGGCACGTCCCAGCGCAGCCGGCCGTCGGCGCCGACCTTGCCGGTGAGTTCGACGGCAGAGCCGCCGTCCAGCGCGCTGCCGCGGGCCTGCCCGCTGGTCACGCAGCTGCCGTCGCCGCGGGTGGGCAGGGCGACGGCGGCGACTAGCGAGGACGCCGGCGACTGGGTGACGTCCCAGCGGGCGAGGGCGGCGGAGAAGTCGTCCGCTAGCAGAGTGGCTCCGCCGTCGAGCGCGGTGACCTTCAGGTTGTCGAAGCGGGCCCGTTCGTCCTGGCCGGAGCGCAGGCCGACGCGACCCGTGGCGAGCGCGCCGATCCGCGGGTCGCTGCGGCTGCCGACCTCCCGGCCGTCGAGGAAGAGCGTCACGGTGTCGCCGCGGATGTCGGTCGCGACGTGGTGCCGCTCGCCGTCGCTGATCATCGTTCCTGCCGGGATGCGGGCGCCGATGAGTTGGTACGCCCCGTTCACCCGGACGTGCACGCCGAACGTCGAGGCCGCCTCGGGGTTGTATGGGGAGGTGCTGCTCAGGTTGACCATGACGAGGTTGGCGGCGTCCCGGCTGTGCATGCTCCACCCGCCGGCCAGCGCGTCGACGGTCAGGTCGAACTCCATCCGGTATCCGGACCAGTCGGCCCCGTCCTTCGCCAGGCCGACCTCTCCGCCGTTGCCGGTGAGGACACCGTCGCTGACCGACCAGCCGCTCGGCACCGGCACCGGTACCGGCTGGTCGTAGTTGGCCGGGCCGGTGACGTCCTTGGCGACGGGGGTGAGATACCACGGCAGGTAGTCGGGATCGGCGGGCACCGCCTTCCCGTCGACATCTCCACCCTTGACCGTACGGCCGCCAGCGAAGCCGCTCGGCCAGTTGAGGTCGTCGTAGAGCCACGCCTTCATGCCGCGACGTTTCGCCTCGGCGAGCGCAAAGCCCACCTTGTCGAAGTAGTCCTTCGACAGGTAGTAGCCGTTCTCGGTGACGCCGAAATCCCCGCCCAACCCCTGCCGCGGGTGAATGAAGAACTCCTCGATGCCCTTGGCCTTCATCTCGTCGAGCTGCCGGGACAACTCATCCTCGGTGAGCTTGCCGTTCCAGAACCAGAAGGCGTGCGGCCGATCCGTCGCCGGCGGGTTTGAGAACGTGGCCGGATCCAGCCGCCCGGTCTCCGCGTCCCACCCGGTCTGCCCGCTGCCGCTAGGGCTGGCCGCCGCGGCCAACGGAACGGTAGCCGCGAGGAGCAGCGCGGTCACGCCGCCCGCCGTCCAGGTGATGAACCTTCGCGCCACGACATCCCCTCTGGTCACTCGGACACTGTCGCCTGACCGGGCTCGTCGCCACCCGCTGCGCGGGTGCGGCACCGGCGGCCTCGACCGCTGAATTCGGGCGCTCATGGTTTGACCTGCGCTCCGTACGCCTCGAACTCGACGAGTTGGAGCCGGTACAGGCCCCGCTGCGCGTCGTCGCCGGGAAGCGGCCGGTGACGAGACCGTTGGCGGACACGCGACAAGGCGAGGAAGGTGTGCCGGGTGCGTGAGCTCATGTGGGATGTGCCTCCGGATCCTCGTGAACGTTGGACCGTTTCAACCACTCGCGTTGTTCCTGCTAGCGGTAGTAGTCAGCTGGTCGGCGGGGAGGTGCCTGGGGCGTACGCCTCGAGTTCGATCACCCGGCTGAACTGGCCGTCGTTGCTGGCCAGCGCGACCAACCGCAGCGCGGTCGTACTCGTGGCGGCGAACGTCGCGTCCACCCGGCCTGCGGTGTTGCCGCAAACCGACGCCACCGTTCGCCACTGGCCGTCGACGAACGCCTGGACGTCGAAGTCCCGCAGGCCGTAGCGGGCGTCGGGGTGGGTGTAGAGGCGGGCCCGGTCGAGGGTGACCGGACGGTTCCACGTCGCGGTCAGCGTGTCCGGGAAACTCTGGAAGGTGCCGTCGTTCCAGCCGGCGCCGCCGTCCCAGCGCGCCGCGGAGGTGTCGCCGTCGTTCGCCTTGGCGGCCGAGAAGCCGGGCCAGGTGCTGGAGGCGGTCATCGCCGCGACGCGGGTGAGGTTGCCGCTCGCGACGAGGGGCACCCTCGCCGTGCTCGTGCCCACGGCGAGACTCACCGTGCCACTCGTCGCGGCCTGGTCGGACCGCTCGATCGTGACCGGCACCTCCACGCCCTGCCCGGCGGGCACGGTGACCGAGTCGGCGTCCATGGTCGCGGTGAACCCGGCGGATGCCGTGACCTGCGGCCGCGCGGTCACCTCGGCGTCGCCGAGGTTGACCAGCCGGAAGGTCGCGGTCGAGGTCCAGCCCGGTACGACCGCGGCCTGGCCGGTGGACGCCTCGACGACCACCGGGCTCGTCTGCGGCGGCGTGTCCGGGGTGCGGGTGACGAACGACCACCGACCCGAGCCGACCCGGTAGATCGCGCGGTCACCCTGGATGCCGACGAACGTGGCGCCCGCGGTCGCCGAGGCAAGCCAGCGACCGGAGTTCTCGCCGAACAGCGGCACCGAGACCGTCGCGCTGCTGTTGACCGGCACCTCGACGTCGAGGTGCAGGGTCTTCCCGTCGCGGCGCCACTCGCTGACGATCCGGCCGTACGGCGAGCGCTGCTCGGCTCGTACGTGGGACATGTCGCCGGTGACCTCCGGCTGCACCAGGAAGGTCTGGTAGCCGGGTGTCGCGGAGCGGATGCCGCCGAGGTACCGGTAGTACCAGCCGTCGATGGCGCCGAGCATGAAGTGGTTCTGCGAGGCGCCCGCCGTAGGGCCGTCCCACAATTCGGTGAGCGTGGTCGCGCCGTGCAGCACCTGATAGGCGTAGCTCGGGCTGCTCGGGTTGTTGGCCAGCGCCTGGACCAGGTCGGCGTGACCGCCGTCGGCGAGCACGTCCAGCAGGGCGGGCAGGCCAATCTCGCCGGTGGACAGGTGGTTGCCCCGCGCCTTGACGTCGTCGGCGACGTGCTGGAGGACGGCCGCCCGGGCGTCGGCGGGAACCATGCCGGCCCACAGCGGCAGCGCGTTGCTGGCCTGGCTACCGGCGGCGTAGCTGTTGGTATCGGCGTGGAAGTACCTGGCGTTGAACGCGCTGCGGATCTGTTCAGCCCGCTCGGCGTTCGCGGCCTTGCCCGCCGTGTCGCCGACCGCCTCGGCGATCTGCGTCATGGCCGTGGCGAACCGGTAGTATGCGGTGGTCGCGGTGACGGCCAGCGGCGTGCTCGTGTCGAAGGCGACCCAGTCGCCGAGCCCGTGCGAGAGCATGTTCCCGTTCGCCTTGGTGGCGAGATAGTCCATGTAGCGTTTCATCGCCGGGTAGTGCTCGCGCAGCACCCGCGCGTCGCCGTACGAGCGGTACATCTGCCATGGCACCAGGATGAGGGCGCCGCCCCAGTTCGGGTCGTCGCGAAAACCGCCGGAGAAGACGGTGTATTCCGGCGCGATGTCCGGGACCATGCCGTTGGCGAGTTGAGCGTCCTCGATGTCGCGGACGATCTTGTTGTAGTAGGCGCCGAGGTCGAAGTTGGCGGTGAGGGCGTCGCCGACCAGGTGCGACTCCTCCAGCCAGCCGAGCTTCTCCCGATGCGGGCAGTCGGTGAGGACGGAGAACATGTTGCCGTCGATGGCCGTGTTCACGATGTCGTGGATCCGGTTGACCATGGGGTCGGAGGTGTCGAGGCTGCCGGTGCGCTCGTTGTCCGCCCGCAGCACGATGCCCTGCACGTCCACGAGGGCCGGTGGTGTGTCGGTGCCGGAGATCTCGAGGTAGCGGAAGCCGTAGTACATGAAGCGAGGGTGCCAGGTGAAGGCGGCGTCCGTGGCGGGCGTGACGTCGAAAAAGACCGGGGAGCCGACCTGACCCTGGTCGACCCGGCCGTTGACGAGCGCCTCCGCGGGACGCAGCCGCACCTTGGAGCCGGCGGCGCCGCGCAGCGTGACCTGCGGCCAACCGGCGATGTTGCGGCCAAGATCGTAGAGCCAGGTGCCTGCCGCGACTTCGGTCCGGGAAACGGCGTTCAGGGTCGTCTGTGCACGGATCGGCGGTGCCGCGCGGGCGGTGAGCCGGCTGCCTGCCGTGGGCGCGGTCGTCTCCTCCGCCGGCACCCAGCCGCTTCGGTCGCCGTCCGGACGGTCCCAACCGGTGATCTCGCGCCGGCTGTCGTAGTCCTCTCCGCCGTACCAGCTGGAGAAGGTCGTTGGGCCGTCAGCGGTCAGCCACGAGCCGTCGGAGGCGACCACGGCGTCGGTGCCGTCCGTGTATGTGATCTCCAGTTGGGCGACGAGCTTCGGAGCGCCCATCGAGCCGGAGAACTTCTGGTACCGGCCCGGCGTCGATGGCACGTTGTAGATGCCGTTGCCCAGCTCGAAGCCGAGGGCGTTCGCGCCCTGGCGGAGTTGGCCGGTCACGTCGTGGGTCGCGTACTCGACGCGCGTGCGGTAGTCGGTGTTGGCCGGTTCCAGCACCGCATCGCCGACCTTGGCGCCGTTGAGGCGCGCCTCGTAGACGCCGAGGCCGGTGGCGTAGAGCCGAGCCCGCGCAACCGGCTTGTCCACCGTGAAGGTCTTCGCGAACAGCGGCATGGCGCTGGGTTTGGCCGGCGGCTTCGGTGCGGCCTGACCGGTCACCGTCGCCACGACGGTGCCCATCGCCTCGCCCGCGGCCCGCACCTGCACCGTGTAGTTCTCTGGGAAGTTCGGCATGGAGCCGTCCGCCGTGAGCATGTCCGTGCGCGGGTACAGCATCAGCTTGTCGACGTCGGTGTCGCGGCCGAGGTCGAGCTCGAGCCAGATCGAGCCGTCCAGGTCCTGATACTGCCGCTCGTAACTGGTGTAGCCCATCGGGCGGCCGTCGCTGGTCAGCCGGCCGTCGTGGATGGCCTGCAGGGCCCAGCTGTCGGCGACCTCGAAGGACTCGGAGGCCTTCGCGACGGCGTCGCGGGAGAGCAGCTCGCCCCCGCCGTACACCTCCATCTCGGCCAGCTGGAGCCGCGAGACGGGGTACGGCCAGCCTTCCTTGATCGGCCTACCCAGCCGGGTGACGTCCAGCCGCACATAACGCCCGTGCCGGGCGGGGAACGTGACGGTGACCGGGGTGGTGTGTGCGAGCCAGGCGGGGTTGGCGATCCAGCGGGCCGACCAGTCGGTGGGCTTGAGCAGCCCGGTCTCCCAGGAGCCGATGCCGCTAAAGGGCGACGGGCGGTCGTCGGCGTCCCAGGCGCGCACGGCCCAGTAGGCGCGCTGGCGGGAGTGCAGCGGTTTGCCCTCGTAGCGGATGCCCACGGATTGGTTCGAGTCGACTTTTCCGCTGTCCCACAAGTCACCGTTGCCGGCGGCGAGCCGCTGCGGGCTGGAGGCGACGAGCGTCTGGTAGGCGGTCTGGATCGCGTTGCGCCGCGTGGCGGCCAACTGCCAGCTCAGCGAGGGTGTCGGGTCCTCGATGCCGAGCGGGTCGGCGAGTGAATCCACGGTGAGCGCGCCGACCGACAGGACGGACGCGGTGGCGGCGGGAGCCGCCGCGACGGGTGCCGCCCACGCCACCGCGGCGGCGACCACGCCAGCGGCGAAGACCGCCACGGGGATGCGCAACCGGCCCGATGCAAGCCTCATGCCCGCGGTCCTCTCACTCGACCCTCGCATTAGAACGTTTCAAAGTGACACCGGTGACTTCTTAACCGACGGGAAACACGTAGCACAACCCCTTGTCCAGATCCGGCCACCTGACGGCCGGCACCGGGACGTCAGGACACCAGCGTGAAGGCAGCCGGCCGGCTCGCCGCCGCCCCGTGGCCGCGGATCCTCATCGGGCGGTCAGACCAGATGGCGGCGGGCCGCCCAGACCACCGCCTCGATCGGCGTGGTCACGCCCAGTCGGTCGCAGATCGTCCGAGTGCGCCGGCGCACCGTCCGCTCCGACATCTCCAGGCGCCGGGCCACGGCGTCCAGCGACAGTCCTCGCGCGAGCAGCGCGAGCAGCGCCACATCGTCCTCGGACAGATCAGGACGTGGCACGCCTGGGGCGTCCACGTGCCCGCCCCCCTCCGGTCATACCCGCAGCTCGCGGAACTCGACGTCGAGCAGCTCCGCGACCGCCCTCAATTCGGCCACCCGGTGCCCGGTCCCGAGCGCCCAGTGATGCCCCACACCGCTCGCGCTCCACGCGTCGGTCCACTCGCCCGGGTGACAGCTGAAGTCCACGCGCGAAGTGGTGTTCCCGATCTGGAGCAGCGGCCCGGCGACGACTGTGCCCTCGGACGCCAGGAACGTGTACCGCCCGTCGCGGGTCTGCCCGACGCCGAAGGCCGTCACCGGGCCATGCTTCACGTCGAACTCGACCGAGACGCCCCAGCCCCGCTTGCCGTGGTACACGCCCAGCCCGCGCAGCAGCGGCTTACCGTCGCTGATCGCGAGATGCGCCGGGCCGTCGTGGCCCATCTCCACCACGTCGTCGAAGAAGTTCAGCGCCTGCAGCTCGGTGAACGACCCGCCGGCACCGAGCCGGTCCATGATGAGCATCGCCAGCGACGTGCGCAGCTCGTACTCGCCGGCCGCCGGGATGCCCCGCGCGGTGAGCAGGGAGGCCCCGAGGATCATGCCGGCGCCGAGCCGCTCGTGCTGCTCGCCCTTTAGGCCGCGGTGGTAGTAGGCGAGGCTGTCCAGCTCGAAGTCCTCGATCAGCCGGTCGAGCCCGACCGACACGCGCGCGGCCCACTGGAAGTCCTCATCGACGACGGAGTTGGTGACTTCGAAGATCTCCCGCGCCTGCTCCATCTTAGCCCGAACCTGCTCCTCGGTCGCGGCGTTGACGCGTACACGCAGGTCGTCGAACTCGACGACCTCCATGTGCCCGCCGAAGTTGGCCGGCACCATGGTCAAATCGGTGGAGACGTCCAGCATGCCGGGGTAAAGATGCCCCATCAGGCCGTGGCGGCCATGCCGCAGAGCAGCCCGTACGCCGGCCGCCTTCACCCAGCGCGCGATCCGCGCCCAGGCTCGCTCGTCCTCCAGGTAACCCGAGACGGATCGGAACGGGATGCCGCAGCGGGTGAAGGTGTTGGCCATTTCCGGCAGTGGGCAGGCGCCGCAGTAGGCAAGCCACTGTCCGGTGTCGAAGCTCGCGTGGTCCATCGCCTCGGTCGGCTGCAGGTTGATGAGCAGCACCGGCGCGTCGCTGCGCTGGGCGATCGGCAGGAGCATCGTCGCGGTCATGTAGGTGGTGAGAAAGCCGACGATGATGTCGCAGCCGGCGACCCGCAGCTTCTCCGCCGCTGCCGCACCCTCCTGCGCATCGGAGATGAAGCCGACGTCGACGACGTCCGCACCGAGGGCATGCATCTTCTCGCTCACCCGGGCGGCCGACCGCTGCAGTTGCGGCAGCAGGTCGGGAAACTGTGGCCAGTACGCCCCGAGCCCGCCCGCTACGAGCCCGACCTTGACGCGGCGGTGCGGGCTACGGGCCAGCATGGGGCTGGCGGCGACCGGCTCAGTCGTGGTGGTCATGTCCGTGGTCCTAATGAGTTCTGGGAGTGAGCCATCCGGCAAACTCCTGGTGGGTAGGTAGCCGCCGGCAGGCGAGCACTCTGTTGTCCTGGACGTTGAGTCCTGACGAAAGATCGTGCCGCTGCCGGTCGGTGGGGAGAGTTGATCGCTGATGGGATGTCGTGCCCGCCCGGTTGCGGCGTGAGCACTGCTTCATTAGGTCGCTGATGGTTCTCCCGCTGGCTACTGGCCGTGTTCGGTGTCGGAGACGGGAGATGCGTTGCTGTTCGTTGGAGATGACTGGGCCGAGGACCACCACGACGTCGAGTTGATGGAC
>JAEVHO010000005.1 GCA_016802835.1 Micromonospora sp. ATA32
GAGGGTGTTGCCCCGGTGCGCGGCCCGGCGCACGGGCCGGCGGCGGCAGTGCCCCCCTGGACGACGCGGGTCGGGCCGAGCTGCAGGCGATGCTCGCCGACCGCGCCGGGGCGGGGCACCGCATCCTGGCCGTCGCGGAGTGCCCGGTGGGCGACCCGTCGGTGACCGACGAGGAGGTACGCGACCTGACCTTCGTCGGCTTCCTGGCCCTGGCCGACGGGGTACGCGAGAGCGCCGCGCCCGCGGTCCGCCGGATCCGGCAGGCCGGCGTGCACACCATCATGATCACCGGCGACCATCCGGCCACCGCCGAGGCGATCGCGTCGATCATCAGCCCGGACCACGAGGGGCAGCGGGTGGTCACCGCGACGGAGCTCGACCAGCTCGACGACGAAGCCCTCGCCGACCGGCTGGCCGCCACCGACGTGGTCGCCCGCTGCACGCCGGCGCACAAGGTACGGATCATCCAGGCGCTGCAGAAGCGCGGCCGTACGGTGGCGATGACCGGCGACGGGGCCAACGACGCGCCCGCGATCCGGCTGGCCGACGTGGGGATCGCCCTCGGCCAGCGGGGCACCCCGGCCGCCCGCGCCGCCGCCGACCTGGTGGTCACCGACGACCGGCTGGAGACCATCATCGCCACCCTGGTCGAGGGGCGGGCGATGTGGTCGTCCGTACGCCACGCGCTGAGCATCCTGGTCGGCGGCAACCTCGGTGAGATCGCGTTCAGCGTGCTGACCGCCGCCACGACCGGCCGGTCGGCGCTGACCGGACGGCAGCTGCTGCTGGTCAACCTGCTCACCGACCTGGTGCCGGCGTTGGCGATCGCGGTCCGGCCGCCGGCGTCGGACCGTACCGAGGATCTGCTCCGGGAGGGGCCGGACACGTCGCTCGGGGAGACGCTGACCCGGGAGATCGGGTTGCGGGCCGGCTCGACCGCGCTGGGCGCGACCGTCGGCTGGACGCTGGCCCGCTACACCGGGCGGCAGCGCCGGGCCGGCACGGTCGCGCTGGCGTCGCTGGTCGGCACCCAACTCGGGCAGACCGTGCTGGCCGGCGGGACCAGCCCCACCGTGCTCGCCTCCACCGCCGCCTCCATCGGGGTGCTGATCGCCGTGGTGCAGACCCCGGGGGTCAGCCAGTTCTTCGGCTGCACGCCGCTCGGGCCGGTCGGCTGGACCATCGCCGCCGGCTCCGCGCTCGGCGCCACCTTCGCCAACGGCGCGCTGACCCGCCTGGCCGACCACCTCCCGCAGCTGTCCGCCGGGAACCACCGCGGCGAGGACGGGTCGGGTGACGAGGCGGAACCGAACGCGGCGCCGGAGACCTGACCCTGCCCCAGGGCCGCATGGTCCGGGTGATCGGGGGTACGGGCGGAGCGGAGGTGGAGATGATGACGGAGCAGCCGGACGTGACGTTCGTCGGCACCGCCACGACCGTGCTGAGGATCGGTGGCTTCACCCTGCTGACCGACCCCAACTTCCTGCACCGGGGGCAGCGGGCGTACCTCGGTCGCGGGCTGTGGTCGAAGCGGTCCACCGAACCCGCGGTGGGCATCGCCGAGCTGCCCGCCCTGGACGCGGTGGTCCTGTCGCACCTGCACGGTGACCACTTCGACCGGGTGGCCCGGCGCGGCCTCGACCGACAGCTGCCGATCGTCACCACGCCGGAGGCGGAGCGGAAGCTGCGCCACTGGGGCTTCCGGGCGGCGGAGGGCCTGCCGACCTGGCAGTCCCACGAGCTGCACCGGGACGGCGCCACCCTCCGGCTGACCTCGATGCCCGGTCAGCACGGGCCGGGAGCGCTCGACAGGCTGCTGCCGGACGTGATGGGCACGATGATCGACCTGGAACGGGCGGGCTCCCGGCAGTTCCGGCTCTACGTCACCGGTGACACGCTGAACAGCCCGCTGCTCGCCGAGATCCCACGGCGCTACCCCGACGTCGATGCCATGCTGATCCACCTCGGCGGCACCCGGGTCGCCGGAGTGCTGCTGACCATGGACGCGAAACAGGGCGCCGACCTGGTCGAGTTGATCCGGCCGAAGCTGACGGTGCCGATCCACTATGACGACTACCCGGTGTTCCGGTCCCCGCTGCGGCACTTCGTCGAGGAGGCCCGTCGGCGGGGCATCGTCCGGCAGGTACGCACCATCGCCCGCGGCGAGACCGTCCCCCTGATCCCGCCCCCGACCCCGGCGCCATCGGCAGAGCCGGTCTGACCCGCCGCGCAGCGCGCGCGGAGGCCGCAGCGCACGATCGCCGCCTTCCGGCCCGAGCCGGAGGGCGGCGATCATGGTCGAGCCGGGTCAGCCGTGCTCGGAGATGGCCTCGATGAGGTCGCCCACCGGGCGTTCGGGCAGTGAACGGGCCACGTCGGCGACGGCCACGATCCCGACGAGCTGGTGCCCGTCGATCACCGGCAGCCGGCGTACCTTGTGCTTGCCCATGGTGCGCAGGATCTCGGCGGCATCGTCGTCCGCACCGATGGTCACCGCCTCGCCCTGGGCCAGCTCGCCCGCCGTGACGCTGGCCGCGTCACGGCCCTCGGCGAGCACCTTCACCACGATGTCGCGGTCGGTCAGCATGCCCTTGAGCCGGTTGTCGTCGCCGCAGATCGGCAGCGAACCGACCCCCAGCTCGGCCATGATGCGGGCGGCGGTCCCGAGGTCGTCCTGCTCACGGATGCAGGTCACGTCGTTGGTCATGATCTCGCGGGCGGTCGGCATTGGCATGACACCTCACTTCCGGGGGTTGTTGTCCGTTCTCCTACCCCGGTCGCTCCGACCCATGCCGAGCCGGCGGAACGGGGCCGGTTGCAGCGCGCGGCCGGTCAGCGACGGGCTGCGCGGTGGGGACCAGCCGGGGCCGGCGTCGTCGCCCGTCGCCCGGGGCGCGAAAGGTCAGCCGCCGGGACGCCAGGTGGCGGCCGCCCGCCCGAGCCGGTCGTTGATCGCCCGACCCACCCCGACGTCCGGAACCCGCTCCGCGAGGATCTCGGTCACCCCGGCGGCGTCGAGCCGGTGCAGGGCGTCGAAGAGCCGGGCGGCGGCCGCGGTCAGGTCGCCGGCGGGCGACAGCACCTCGACCGCCCGATAGTCGACGGACGGCCGGTCGCGGAACGCAAGATAGCCACGGCGGTCGACGTCGCCCGGCGCCGGCTCCGACCCGGACAGCACCCGCAACGGGGTGCGCGGGGCGTAGTGCGCGGCCAGCGTGCCGGGCGCGACCGGCTGACCCGAGCTTCCCGGGCGTACCGTCACCGGGCCGACCGCCTCGACCAGCGCCTCCACCGGCAGCGCGCCGAGCCGCAGCACCACCGGCCGGTCGCCGCGCGCGTCGACGATGGTCGACTCGATCCCACACCGGGTCGGCCCGCCGTCCAGCACCACGTCCACCGTGCCGCCCAGCCCCGGGCCACCACGTGCTCCGCCCGGGTCGGGGCTGAGCTGCCCGAAGCGATTGGCGGCTCGGCGCGGCGACCGGCACTCCGGCCTCGGTGATCAGCGCTCGGGCAGCGGCATTGTCCGGCACCCGCACCGCCATCGTCTCCAGCCCGGAGGTGACGATCGGCGGGATCGCCGCGGGCGGTCCACGATGAGCGTCAGCGGGCCGGGCCAGAAGCGCTCGGCCAGCTCGGCCACCGCTGGCGGCACCGGCCCGACCAGCTCCGCGAGGTCCGCCGCGTCGCCGAGGTGGGTGATCAGCGGGTCGAAGCTCGGCCGCGCCTTCGCCTCGAAGATCCGGGCCACCGCCCGGGCATCCAGCGCGTTGGCGCCGAGCCCGTAGACGGTCTCGGTCGGGAAGGCCACCAACCCACCGGCACGCAGTACGGAGGCGGCGGCGGCGATGCCGCTGTCGGCCGGCAGCACGAGCGGAGATGCGGTGGTCACGCCCCGACGCTAGCGTGCCGCCCACCCACCGGTCCGGCGGGCCGCCCACCCGTCTGGGCCGCCCCGTCGTCCTTCGCCACGGTCGAGGGGCGGATACGCGTCCGGCACGAACCGGGGCGATCCTGGCCGGGAAAACGAGACCGGCCACGACGCTGCGCGTCGGGCGGAATCGTGGTGGTAATGGTGGAGCCCAGGGGACTCGAACCCCTAACCCCTGCCTTGCAAAGGCAGTGCTCTGCCAGTTGAGCTAGGGCCCCGAGGGCGGCAACGCCGCTTGGCGCTGGCAGTGGAGAAGCGGAAGGACTAGCGCAGGTCCGGGGCGGTGGTCGCCTCGTGCCACAGGGCGCGCTCGTCGTTGGAAGCCTTGACCTTCTTCGCGACGACGGCGGCCACGCCGACGACGCCGATCAGGAACAGAAGCTTCTTGAACATGGGGCGACCCCTCGCGCTCGACTGCCGTCGGACGAACGTGCGGTGGGGCTAGCTGGAATCGAACCAGCGACCTCAGAGTTATCAGCTCTGCGCTCTAACCGACTGAGCTATAGCCCCGCATGGCGACGAGCAAGGTTAACGCATTCGTGTGCCGGGCCCCAAATCGGGGTCCGTGCCGCGCGGCCGTCGCCGTACATCCCCGAAACTACCCGGGTACCGAGCGCCGGGGCGACCGCATTAGGCGGTGCCCCGGCGTCCGGGTCGGATCAGTCGCGCTCGGCGAGCGTCAGCTCGATCCCGCCGACCAGGTCGGCGCAGACGTTGTAGACGAAGGCGCCGAGTGTGGCGAGCGCGGTGAACAGCACGACGTTGACCAGGCCGATCAGCGCGGAGCTGAGGATCACGCCCTTGGCGGTGATCCGGAAGCCGCTGGTGCTCTGCCCACCGCCGGCGCTGACCAGGTCGGTCAGGCTGTCGTTGACGCTCTTGAAGACGCCCATCGCGTCGAGCGCCAGGTAGAGCACCGAGGTGGCGACCACCACCACGATGAAGAGCACCACGGAGACGGCGAACGCGAACTTCATCACGGACCAGGGGTCGATCCGCTTGAGGTTCACGGCCGGCCGCGCGGTCCGCGAGACGCGGCCGAGCTGACGGAGGTACGCGCTGCGCGTACCGCGTCACCCACCCGCGCGGCACCGACGGCGGCCGCGCCGCTGATTCCCGGCGGCAGGCCGCCGCCGTTGGCCGGACGGCCGCCCGTTCCGCCCGGGCGGGAACCGTCCGGCTGCGGCTTCGCGGTGCCCAGGCCGCCGACGCGGGTCTGCGTGCCGGTCGTCCCGGTCGACGCCTGCCCGGCGCCGGCCTTGAGCGGCTGGGTGGTGTTCGGCCGGGGCGCGGTGGCCGCCGGGGCGGCCGGGCCCGGGGCGGAGGGGAGTGCCTCGGTCCCGGTTGCCTCGGTCTGGTCGCTCGCTTCCGAGTCGTCGCCGGGAGTCTCCGGCGGCGGAGTCATGCCGGGAGCCCGGGTGAACTTCGGGGCAGGCGCGTCGGCGGGGACCGTCGCCCGACCCACGGCCGCGCGGCCGGTCGCTGGTGTGCCGCCCCCTGCGGCCTCCTCGTCGACCGGGTTGGTCGAGGTCCCCTTGTTCCCCGACTTCGCCTGTGTCTCCGTCATTCAACTAGTCCTGTTCGTCAGGCTCGTCGGCATTGCGAGCAATCGCCACGATAGTCACGCCGTCCGGGAGGTCCATCAGCTTGACCCCCATTGTGTTCCGGTCACGCGTACGGCGTACAGGCTTCACCGGAGTCCGGATGACACCACCGTTGCTGGTGATCGCGAAGAGCTCGTCGTCCGGGTCGATCACCACAGCGCCGACCAGACCACCCCGCCGCTCGGTGATCTTCGCAGTCAGCACACCCTTACCTCCCCGGCCCTGGACCGGGTATTCCTCGATCGGGGTACGTTTCGCGTATCCCCCGTTCGTCGCCACCAGCACGTCCAGCCCCTCCCGGACCACTTCCATGGCCAGCAGGACGTCGTCGTCGGTGAAGCGCATGCCGATCACGCCCGAGGTGGCCCGGCCCATCGGCCGCAGGGCCTCGTCGGTGGCGTTGAACCGGATCGCCTGCGCCTTCTTCGAGACCAGCAGCAGGTCGTCCTCCGGCGCCACGAGGGCAGCACCGACCAGCTCGTCCTCATCGCGCAGGTTGATCGCGATGATGCCGCCGGACCGGTTGGAGTCGAACTCCTCAAGCCGCGTCTTCTTCACCAGGCCGTTTCTCGTGGCCAGTACCAGATAGGGAGCCACCTGGTAGTTCGGGATTTCGATGATCTGCGCGATCTGCTCGTCGGGTTGGAACGCGAGCAGATTGGCCACGTGCTGGCCCTTGGCCACCCTACTGGCCTCCGGCAACTCGTACGCCTTCGCCCGGTAAACGCGGCCCTTGTTCGTGAGGAACAGGATCCAGTCGTGCGTGGAGCATACGAAGAAGTGGCTGACGATGTCGTCCTGCCGGAGGGTGGCGCCGCTGACGCCCTTGCCGCCCCGCCGCTGGGAGCGGTAGAGGTCGACCTTGGTCCGCTTGGCGTACCCGGTGCGGGTGATGGTGACGACCACGTCCTCGCGGGCGATCAGGTCCTCCATGGAGACCTCGCCGTCGAACGGCAGGATCTTCGTCCGCCGCTCGTCGCCCCACTTGGCGACGATCTCGCCGAGTTCCTCGGAGACGATCTTTCGCTGCCGCTCCGGCTTGGCGAGGATGTCCTTGAGGTCGGCGATCTCGATCTCGAGCTTGGTGAGGTCGTCCACGATCCGCTGCCGCTCCAGCGCGGCGAGCCGGCGCAGCTGCATGTCCAGGATCGCGGTCGCCTGGATCTCGTCGATCTCCAGCAGCCGGATCAGGCCCTGCCGGGCGTCCTCGACGGTGGGCGAACGCCGGATCAGCGCGATCACCTCGTCAAGGGCGTCCAGCGCCTTGGCCAGACCGCGCAGGATGTGCGCCCGCTCCTCGGCCTTGCGCAGCCGGAAGGCGGTCCGCCGGCGGATCACGTCGATCTGGTGCTCGACGTAGTAGCGGAGGAACTGGGCCAGGTTGAGCGTGCGCGGCACACCGTCGACGAGGGCCAGCATGTTGGCGCCGAAGGTCTCCTGGAGCTGGGTGTGCTTGTAGAGGTTGTTCAGCACCACCTTGGCGACCGCGTCGCGCTTGAGCACGAGCACGATCCGCATGCCGGTACGCCCGGAGGACTCGTCCCGGATGTCGGCGATGCCGGCGAGCTTGCCCTCCTTGATCAGCTCGGCGATCCGCTCGGCGAGGTTGTCCGGGTTGACCTGGTACGGCAGCTCGCTGACCACCAGGCAGGGGCGGCCCCGCTTGTCCTCCTCGACCTCGACCACGGCGCGCATCCGGATCGAGCCACGACCGGTGCGGTACGCGTCCTGGATCGCCATGGTGCCGACGATCAGACCGTGGGTGGGGAAGTCGGGGCCCTTGACGATCTCCAGCAGCGCGTCGAGGGTGGTGGCCTCGTCCTCCTCCGGGTGATCCAGGCACCACTGCACCGCCGCGCCGATCTCCCGCAGGTTGTGCGGTGGGATCTTGGTGGCCATGCCGACCGCGATGCCCTCGGAGCCGTTCACCAGGAGGTTGGGAATCCGGGACGGCAGGATGGTGGGCTCCTTGGCCCGGCCGTCGTAGTTGTCCTGGAGGTCGACGGTGTCCTCGTCGATGTCCCGCAGCATCTCCATGGCCAGCGGGTCGAGCTTGCACTCGGTGTTGTGGCTGACGAAGCCGTCGGAGACGAAAGAGTGGTCGTCGGTGTCCACCCGGATGCTGTAAACCGGCTGAACGCCCGCGTCGGCCACGCTGACGACCTCTGCGTAGTAGAACCGACCGTCCACCAGCGGCTCGACCACGTCGAGCACCTCGGGGTTGGTGATCCGGGCCGCGATCTCGTCGCGGTCCCGCTCCCAGCGCTCGATCCGGTCGACGTTGTGCCGGCGCAACCAGTCCCGCTCGGTCCACCGCGTCGCACCGTGCTCGCGGATGAAGTCGCCGACCAGCGGCACCTGGTCGCTGGAGAGCGCGGTGCTGCTCGCCGGGACCTGCGCGAGCTCCGACTCCAGCTTCGCCTGCTTGCGGCCGAGGAAGCCGACCTGCGCGGCGAAGATCCGCGCGTCGCGGCGGTTGGTCACCACGACCTTGATCTCGCCGTTGTCGTAGCGGCACTGCCTGCTGATCACACCGAACTCGAGCAGCAGCTGCTGGACCTCCCGGGCCAGGCGGTCGCTACGGGTCGAGTACGAAATCTGGATGGTGTTGCGCGGCAACAGCGATGAGGAGCCGTCGCCCTCGAAGAGCGCCTGGAGGAACGCCCGCTTGATGGCAGCCGGCCCCTGCCAGACGAACTCCGGCACGAACTTGGCCGCGCTCCGCACACCGACCATCTCGCCGAGCAGGCTCTTCCGCAACGCGGTGAGGTCCTGCACGTCGATCTCGTGCAGCATGCTGCCCGAGGCGATGACGCGCTGGCTGACGTGGCGGGGACCGCCCACGGCAAGGTCGTAGGCCGCCAGGACCCGGACGAAGAACTCCCGGTCGACGTTGTTGAAGCCGGCCCGTCCCTCGGACACCCAGCCCTCGCTGACGAACGCGCCGGCGAGCACCGCCGCCTCGACGTGCTCCAGCATCGGGTAGCCGATCTCGTCCGGCACCGTGCGCTGAAGGACCACCCGGTCACCCGCGGAGACCTCGGCGAGCAGCTTCCAGAGGAGCGTGGGCACGCCAGCCACGTCCACCAGGCAAAGCACCGGGTGGTTGTGGGTGCCGCTCAGCTCGTACCCCTCGCGGGTGCGCAGCCGCAGGGTCGGGTGCTCGCCGGAGTGGAAGAACCTCGAGGCGCGGACCAGGTCGCCGTTGCGGTCGCGGACCTTGAGCTCGATGCCGGTCTCGCTGCTCGGCGCCGCGCCGGGCACGACCTGGTCAATCCGAACGGAACCCTCGGCGGTACGGATCCGGACATCCCCGGTGAGGCAGTAGCGCATCGCCGCAGCCGGATCATTTCCCGGCGAGCCGAAGTTGCCGTTGCCGTCGACCAGCGGGTACCGCAGCGACCAGGGCTGCGCCATCCGGACCAGCGCGTCGTAGATCGCCGAGTCGCCGTGCGGGTGGAACTGACCCATCACATCGCCGACGACCCGCGAGCACTTCACGTAGCCGCGGTCCGGGCGGTAGCCGGAGTCGAACATGGCGTAGAGAATCTTGCGGTGGACCGGCTTGAGCCCGTCCCGGACGTCCGGCAGCGCCCGCCCGACGATGACGCTCATCGCGTAGTCGAGGTAGGAGCGCTGCATCTCCACCTCGAGCCCGACCGGCTCGATCCGATCGTGCGCCACTACTGCGGCGACTGCGGTCTCGGGGACCTCGGGCTCACTCGGGGTGGACTCGGGAGTATCGGTCACTGTTAACCCTTATCAGACTCAGAGTCGTTTTCATGCTGTGGATAACCGCTGTGGAAAGCGGCCAAGCTGTGGATAACTCTGTGGACCGGTGGGTCGGCCGGTGGATGACCGGCCGACCCGTCGCGGCCCGTCAGATGTCCAGGAACCGCACGTCCTTGGCGTTGCGCTGGATGAACGAGCGACGCGCCTCGACGTTCTCACCCATCAGCACGCTGAACAACTCGTCGGCGGTCGCCGCGTCGTCGAGCGTGACCTGACGGAGGGTGCGGGTCGCCGGGTTCATGGTGGTCTCCCAGAGCTCGGGATAATTCATCTCACCCAGACCCTTGAACCGCTGGATGTCGTCCGGCCGGGCATTCGCCTTCTTCTGCTGGCGAAGCGCGATCAGCCCGTCCCGCTCGCGATCCGAGTAGGCGTACTGGGCGTCGTCGCCCTTCTTGTTCCACTTGATCTTGTAGAGCGGCGGGGCTGCCAGGTAGACGTGGCCCAGCTCGACCAGCGGCCGCATGAAGCGGAACAGCAGGGTGAGCAGCAGCGTCTGGATGTGCTGACCGTCGACGTCGGCGTCGGCCATCAGCACCACCTTGTGGTACCGCAGTTTCTCCATGTCGAAGTCGTCGTGGATGCCGGTGCCCAGGGCGGTGATCAGCGCCTGGACCTCGTTGTTCTTCAGCACCCGGTCGATCCGGGCCTTCTCCACGTTGAGGATCTTGCCGCGGATCGGCAGGATCGCCTGGGTCCGCGGGTCGCGACCCTGCTTCGCCGAGCCGCCGGCCGAGTCGCCCTCGACGATGAACACCTCGGACTCGCGCGGGTCGGTGGACTGGCAGTCGGCCAGCTTGCCCGGCATCGAGCCGGACTCCAGCAGGGACTTGCGCCGGGCCAGCTTGCGCGCCTGCTGCGCGGCGATCCGGGCCCGGGCCGCCTGGGACGCCTTGGTGATGATCATCTTCGCCTCGGCCGGGTTCCGGTCGAACCAGTCCACCAGCCTGTCGTTGCAGACCCGCTGCACGAAGCTCTTCACCGGCGTGTTGCCCAGCTTGGTCTTGGTCTGCCCCTCGAACTGCGGGTTGGCCAGCTTGACCGAGATGATCGCCGCCAGACCCTCGCGGATGTCCTCGCCGGAGAGCTTCTCGTCGGACTTGAGCAGCTTCTTGTCGGCGCCGTACCGGTTGACGACGCTGGTCAACGCGGACCGGAAGCCCTCCTCGTGGGTGCCGCCCTCGTGCGTGTTGATCGTGTTCGCGAAGGTGTAGACCGACTCGCCGTAGGACTCGTTCCACTGCATGGCGATCTCGACCGACATGCCCTCCTCCTCAGCGCCGAACTCGACCACCGTCTTGTGGATCGGGTTCTTCGACGCGTTGAGGTGCCGGACGAAGTCGGCGATGCCGCCCTGGTAGCAGAAGGTGACCTCGCGCTGCCGGCCGTCCTCCTCCTCGGCGACCCGCTCGTCGAGCACGTGGATGGTGAGGCCGCGGTTGAGGAAGGCCATCTCCTGCAGGCGGCGGTAGATGGTCTGGAAGTCGAAGTCGACCGTCTCGAAGACGTTCGGGTCCGGCCAGAAGGAGACCGCCGAACCGGTGCGGTCGGTCGTCTCGCCCTTCTCCAGCGGCGAGGGCTTGGAGTTGTTGTACTGCTGCCGCCAGACGAAGCCGGACTTGTGGATCTCCACCGCCATCCTGGTGGAGAGGGCGTTGACCACCGAGACACCGACGCCGTGCAGACCGCCGGAAACGGCGTACGCCTTGCCGTCGAACTTGCCGCCCGCGTGCAGGACGGTGAGCGCCACCTCGACACCCGGCTTCTTGAGCTTCGGGTGCAGGTCGACCGGGAAGCCGCGGCCGTTGTCGGTGACCCGGACGCCGCCGTCGGCCTGCAGCACCACGTCGATCGTGTCGCAGTAACCGGCCAGCGCCTCGTCCACCGCGTTGTCGACGACCTCCCACACCAGGTGGTGCAGACCGCGCTCACCGGTCGACCCGATGTACATGCCGGGCCGCTTGCGGACCGCCTCCAGCCCCTCCAGGACGGTGATCGACTCGGCGCCGTACTCCTGCTTGTCCTGCGCTGCCACCCTCGGCCACTTTCTCGCGCCGTCCGCGCCAGGGCGCAGGGGCGCGGGTTCGGCGGACAGGACGCGACGTCGGCGCACGGGGCGGCACCGGACAACTCCGGAACACGGGCCGTATGCGCCGGTCGCCGCGGGTGCCCGCGGATCGCGATCGGCTCGACCCGACGCGGGACAATGATCACGGGCCGCCAGGGCCCGGGTCCGTCGCTCCGTGTCGGGGTCTTCGTCTCGCCCCCAATCCTACTGTGCGCTGACGACAGAACCACCACTCGGCACCGTTGCGCAGCGGGCTGAGACCTCCGTAGCGGGCCGAACCGCGCTATCCGCGACTCCCCCTACACGCCCAGCCTCCGATCGAGGGGGCCGCCGCCACGGGGATCGGTGGCGACCGAGCGGGCACGGGTCGCGCCCGGGGCCGACGTAACGTAGCTTTGCGGCGCCCACCAGAGCCGGTCTTGATCTTTGCCGGCCGGAACCGGACGATCGACCTGATCGCTCCTACCCGTGCTCTTAAGAGGTGACTCCCGATGGGGCTGGACAACGTCGCGGTGCACTGGCCGCGTACCGGCCGCTTCTACGATCCGGTCGCGCCGGCCGAGTTCGTCGACTTCGGCGAGATCGTGGACATCCCGCGGATCTCCGCGCCCACCGCGGCGCTCGCCGAGCTCATCGCCAAGACCGGCACGGTACGGGCGACCGCCTACACCCAACTGGTGGACCTGCTGCTCGGCCTGGAAAATGTGCTCTACGCCACGGACGCGGCGGCGGAGGACGAGGATCCGGTGATCGACCCGGACGGGTGCGCCTGGATCGCCGGCGGCAT
The DNA here is from genome assembly GCA_016802835.1 of Micromonospora sp. ATA32. Lineage (GTDB taxonomy): Bacteria > Actinomycetota > Actinomycetes > Mycobacteriales > Micromonosporaceae > Micromonospora. The sequence continues at coordinate 12,183 of JAEVHO010000005.1, forward strand.
CGAACGTTTTGTCGCCGGCCACCGCCCACACGGCGACGTGGTGACCTTCGAGTCGGTCAGCGACGTCCTGCGCGTACTGCTCGCCGACGGCCGCCTCGCCGAACAGCAGCTCCGCTGGCTCGAGACCCGGCTGCACGCGCTCCGGGACGAGAACGGCGACCCGCCGCAGTGGAACTTCACCTGCGCCGAGCTCGGCGTGCTCGCCGCCTTCTACCGACGCTGCGCTGACCGGGGCTTCGCGGTCTACGCCGACGCCTGACGGCTCAGCCGTAGGTGTCCCGGGGCCCTCGGCCGCGTACCCGCCGGGGGCCCTTCTGCCAGGAGGGCGCGGCGGGACCGTGGATGTGCAGCTTGCGCACCACGTTGTGGCCGACCTCGCTGGCGATCTGCTTGAGCAGCGAGCCGGCCAGCAGCCGGAGCTGGGTCGCCCAGGCCGTCGAGCGCGCCTCGACGGTCAGTTCGCCGTCCTCCAGCTTGACCGGGCGGCTGTTCTGGGCGACCTCCGGCCCGACCACCCGCTCCCAGGCGCCGAAGACCGTCGCCTCGGCGGCCGGCTGCTGCCAACCTCGCGCCTTGACCAGCCGGTTCAGCACCGCGCCGAGCGGCTGCGGATCCCTGGGGTCGGGCCCGGGGCCGGAATAACCGCGCAGCCGCCGCTGGTTCCCGGCGCCGTCACCACCGTCACCGCCGGCCGGATTGCGGCGACGGTCCGGGCCCCCGCCTCCCGCCGGGCCCGGGCCGCGTCGAGCACCGCCCGGGCCAGCTCCGGTCCGCTCGCCTCGCCTGCCCCGGCGGGCACCTCGCCACCGCCGGCTGCACCGCCGTCACGACGTCCTGGTTCATCCGGCACGTCGCACCGTCCCCTCGCCCACCTCGTACCGGGCCCCGCGCAGGGCCGCCGGCACGTCGTCGTCGACCGCGCAGGTCACCAGCAGCTGGCTGGCCCCGCCGACCAGCTCCGCCAGCCGCTCCCGCCGACCGGCGTCCAGCTCCGCGAAGACGTCGTCGAGGACCAGCACCGGCTCGATACCGTCCGATCGCAGCAGGTCGTACCCGGCCAGCCGGAGGGCGAGCGCGTACGACCAGGACTCGCCGTGGCTGGCGTACCCCTTGGCGGGCAGCGGACCCAGGGTGAGGGTCAGGTCGTCGCGGTGCGGCCCGACCAGCGTGGTGCCCCGCTCGATCTCCGCCGACCGCGATTCGGCCAGCGCGGCGGTCAGCGCCTCGGCCAGCACCCCCCGGTCGGTCGTAGGTTCGGTCAGCTCCAGCGACGGCCGGTAGGAGATCCCGGCGGCGCCCCGCCCGGCCGCGACCGCGTCGTACGCCTTGGTGACGTGCGGCGTCAGCGCGGCGACCAGCTCCAGCCGGCCGGCCAGCAGCTCGGCCCCGTGCTGCGCCAGGTGGGCGTCCCAGACCTCGAGTGTGGAGAGGTCCCCGCCCCGGGAACCGCCGGTCTTGCGGGCGAGGTACGCGGTCCGCAGCAGTGCGTTGCGCTGCTTGACCACCCGCTCGTAGTCGGCCCGGACCCCGGCGTACCGGGGCTGCCGGCTGACCAGCAGGTCGTCGAGGTAGCGGCGCCGCTCGGCGGGATCGCCGCGGACCAGCTCCAGGTCCTCGGGGGCGAAGAGCACCAGCCGCAGCGCGCCGAGCACATCTCGGGCCCGGCGGGCGGGTGACCGCCCCAACCGGGCCCGGTTGGCCCGGCCGGGAACGATCTCCAGCTCGATCAGCAGCTCGCGGCCCTCGTGCACCACCGCGCAGCGGATCACCGCCGAGGCGGCTCCCATCCGCACCAGCGGCGCGTCCGTGGCGACCCGGTAACTGTCCAGGGTCGCCACGTAGCCGAGCGCCTCGACCAGGTTCGTCTTGCCGACGCCGTTGGCGCCGATCAGCACGTTCGCGCCGGGCTCCAGGTCGACCCCGACCCGCTCGTACGAGCGGAAGTCGACGAGTTCGAGCCGGCGGACGTACACAGGTTGTGGATACCGCTCAGCGCTTGCGGACGGCGTGTCCGCCGAACTGCTGGCGCAGCGCGGCGACCGCCTTCATCGCGGGCGAGTCGTCCTGCCGCGAGGCGAACCGGGCGAACAGGGAGGCGGTGATGACGTTCAGCGGCACGGCGAGCCGGACCGCCTCGTCGACCGTCCAACGCCCCTCGCCGGTGTCCTCGGTGTAGCCGCTCAGCTCGGCCAGCTCCGGGTCCTCGTCCAGGGCCCGGTCCAGCAGGTCGAGCAGCCAGGAACGGACCACGGTGCCCTCACGCCACGACTTGAACACGCCCGGCACGTTGGTCACGACCTCGGACTTCGCCAACAGCTCGTAGCCCTCGGCGTAGGCGTGCATCAGGCCGTACTCGATGCCGTTGTGCACCATCTTGGCGTAGTGCCCGGCGCCGACCGGCCCGGCGTGCACGAAGCCGAACTCACCCGCGGGCTTGAGCGCCTCGAAGATCGGCATCAGCCGCTCGACGTGCTCCTGCGCGCCGCCGACCATCAGGCCGTAACCGTTGTGCTTGCCCCAGACGCCGCCAGAGACGCCGGCGTCGAGGTAGCCGATGCCGCGCTCGCCCAGGCGCTCGCCGCGGGGGGCATCGTCGCTGAACCGCGAGTTGCCGCCGTCGATGATGATGTCGCCGTCGCCCAGCACGCCGGCGAGTTCGTCGATGGTGCGTCGGTGACAGCGGCGGGGACCATCACCCAGACCGCCCGCGGCGCCTCCAGCTTCTCGGCCAGCTCCGCCAGGCTGGCGACGTCGCTCAGCTCCGCGTTGTGGTCGAAGCCGACCACCTCGTGCCCGGCGGCGCGCAGCCGCTCGCGCATGTTGCCGCCCATCCGGCCGAGTCCTACCAGGCCGAGCTGCATGTGTTCCTACCTCCGCTGCGTCTGGGTCAAGGGGTGTGCGATCAGCGGGAGACGCGGATCGGCATGATGAGGTACCGGTACCCCGGGATGACCTCGCCATCCTCGCCGGCGGGCGAAATCACCGCGGGCTTGAAGGCGTCGACGAACGACAGCATGGCGAACTGGGCTCCCAGATTGGCCAGCCCGTCGATCAGGTACTGCGGGTTGAAGCCGATGGTCACGGGTTCACCGGTGAAGGTGGCCTCCATCGCCTCGCTCGCCCGCGCCTCCTCGGTGCCCCCGGCCTCGACGACCAGCCCGTCCGAGCTGAAGCTCAGCCAGCACCGGGGTGGTCCGCTCGGCGACCAGGGCAACCCGCTTGACCACCTCGATCAGCGTGCTCACCGCCACCCGCGCCTCGGCGTTGTGGCTGGCCGGGAAGAGCGACCGCACTGGCGGGTAGTTCGCGCCGTCGAGCAGTCGGCTAGTGGTCCGGCGGGTGCCACCGGCGAAGCCGATCATGCCCTCGCCGGCGGCGCCCTGGGAGAGCGCCATGGTGACCTCGCCGCCGAGCGGGCCGAGCGCCTTGGCGGTGTCGTTCAGCGTCCGGGCCGGCACCAGCGCGTTGATGCTCACCTCGGGGTCGTCCGGGCGCCACTGCATCTCGCGCAGCGCCAGCCGGTAGCGGTCGGTGGCGAGCATGGACAGCGTGCTGCCGGAGAGCTCGAGGCGTACCCCGGTCATCATCGGCAGCGTCTCGTCCCGGCCGGCGGCGACGGCGACCTGGGCGACGGCGGCCGCGAAGGCCGCACCGTCGACGGTGCCGGCGCTCTCCGGCATCTCCGGCAGCGCCGGATAGTCCTCCACCGGCATGGTGGGCAGGGTGAACCGGGCACTGCCGCAGACCAGCTCCAGGTGGGCGCCGACCGCGGCGATGTCGACCGGCTTGGCCGGGAGCGCCTTGGTGATCTCGGCGAGCAGGCGGCCCGAGACGAGCGCGGCGCCGTCGGCGTCGCCCTGCACCTCGACCGTGACCTGGCTGGAAACCTCGTAGTCGAAGCCGGAGACCTGCAGGTTGCCGTCGGTGACCCGGAGCATCACTCCGGCGAGCACCGGTACGGACGGCCGGTTGGGCAGGCTCTTCGCGGTCCAGGCCACCGCTTCGGCGAGCGCGTCGCGCTCTACTCGGAACTTCATCAATGCCTCCGCGTCGACGTCAGCGACAACTCTCTCATGCCGACCGCTTCCTACCGTCCCGCCCGACCGTGCGGGTACCCATCGCACCTTAGGGCGCGTGGGCATCGGCTGTGCGCCCGACCCCATGGATCTGTCGGTGCTGACGAGGTGTCCTCGGCAGCGTCCGGCCCGATCCACAGAAAGTCCAACGGTGATGATTGGTTTTTGTTCTCTTAGAAGAGATAACTCATCGTCTTCATCGCACCTGTGCAAACTGTGGAGAACCGGCGTCAGCCCAGCTCAGACAGGTTATCCACCGGTGATTTCGCTGTGGAGAACCAGGGGTCCAACCCGTGTCCCAGTCCACAGGCACCGCCGCCCGCCGGGTTGTCCACCGTTGTCCACCGGTTGTCCACCGGTAATCCACCGACTTTCTCCCCAGTCCTGTGGACGGCGCTGATCATGTTGACGACCGTCGTCCCCAGAACCTTCAACAGCTCGTACACAGGTCGACCGTCGTCGGTGGACAAGGAAGACGCTGTCCCCAGGCGTCCACAGCGTCGTCCCCAGGGTTTGTCCACAACCTGTGGATAACCAGGCTCGGACGGACCGCGGTTTTCCACTGTCGGTGAATAACCGGATGTGGACAACGAGACAGGGATGGAGTGGGACACGCCTCGATCATGTGGCCTCGACCAGGTCGAGGCTCAACCCCCGGGCCTCCGGTGAGACGAAAAAGCCCGGCCGTGGTGGCCGGGCATCCCGTGTCGCTGTTCGTCGCCGACGTCGGCGGCGGTGGTGGGTCAGGTGTTCTGCTTGATCCGGTTGGTCAGTTCGGCGATCTGGTTGTAGAGCGAACGCCGTTCGGCCATCTGTTGACGGATCTTGCGGTCGGCGTGCATCACCGTGGTGTGGTCCCGCCCACCGAACGCCTGCCCGATCCGGGGCAACGACAACTCGGTCAGCTCGCGGCACAGGTACATGGCCACCTGGCGGGCGTTGACCAGCACCCGCGAGCGGGACTGGCCGCGCAGGTCCTCCAGGCTCACCCCGAAGTAGTCGGCGGTGGAGGCCATGATCTGGTCGGCGTTGATCTCCGGCCCGGCGCCGTCGGGCATGAAGTCCCGCAGCACCTCCTCGGCCAGCGACAGCTCGACGGTCGACCGGGTGAGGCTGGCGAACGCGGTGACCCTGATCAGCGCCCCCTCCAGCTCGCGGATCGAGTTCGACACCCGGGAGGCGATGAACTCCAGCACGTCCGGTGGGGCGTACATCCGCTCCTGCGCCGCCTTCTTCTGCAGGATCGCGATCCGGGTCTCCAGGTCCGGCGGCTGGATGTCGGCGAGCAGCCCCCACTCGAACCGGGTCCGCATCCGGTCCTCCAGCGTCGCCAACTGCTTCGGCGACCGGTCCGAGGTGATCACGATCTGTTTGTTGGAGTTGTGCAGCGTGTTGAAGGTGTGGAAGAACTCCTCCTGGGTCCGCTCGCGGTTCTCCAGGAACTGGATGTCGTCGATCAGCAGGATGTCGACGTCGCGGTAGCGCCGCTGGAACGCGCTGGTCTTGTCGTCCCGGAGCGAGTTGATGAAGTCGTTGGTGAACTCCTCGGTCGAGACGTACCGCACCGACCGGGCGTTGCCGAGCGTCGTCGCATAGTGCCCGATCGCGTGCAGCAGGTGCGTCTTGCCCAGCCCGGAGCTGCCGTAGATGAAGAGCGGGTTGTACGCCTTCGCCGGCGACTCGGCCACCGCGACGGAGGCGGCGTGCGCGAACCGGTTCGACGAGCCGATGACGAACGTTTCGAACATGTACTTGGGGTTGAGCCGGTTGCCGCCGCTCTCGGCGCCGCCGGGCATCCGCCGGTCGTCCCGACCACCCGGGCGGTGATCCTGCCCACCGCGGCCCGGCCCGCTGTCCGTACCGCCGTCCCGGGACAACCCGCGTACGCCGTGCTGGGCGCGCGGTGGTCCGGCGTCCTCGCGGTACCGGGGCTCGAAGCCGCGGGTCTCCGGGGCGGCTTCCGGGTCGCGTCGGGCCCGCTCGTCGAAGCCCCGCCGTTCCGGCCCGGGCCGGGCGGCCCGCAGCGGCTCGGCGAAGGCGGCGCCGAACAACGTCTCCTGGCCGTCCCGGCTCGCCGGGATGAGCCCGGATCGGTGGCCGTCCGTGGACGGGGCGGGCTGGGACGGGGGGCGCGGACGCCTCGGCCGGCTGCGCCGGCTCCGGCGCCGGCCGGATAGCCCTGATCGGGGTAGCCATGGTCGGGGTAGCCCTGATCCGGAACGTTCTGGTCGGGGTAGTTCTGGTCGGGGTAGTTCTGGTCGGGGTAGTTCTGGTCCGGGTACGCCGCGGACTCCTGCGGGCGCCCGCCGTCGCCGTCGAGCAGCTGGGGAGCACCCTCGAAGTCGGGCGGCCCGTCCGGGGCGCTGCGGTACACGGTGCCGGCCGGCCGGTCGGCGGCGTTTTCGGCCACCCGCACGGTCACCGCCACCTGTATCGGGCGGCCGAGCCGTCGCGTGAGCGCCTCGGTGATGGCCGGCCGCAGGCGGGACTCGATCACGTCCCGGGTGAAGGCGTCCGGGACGGAGAGCAGCGCGGTGTCCTCCACGATCGCGCGCAGCCGGGTGAGACGGAGGTAGGCGCGCTGCTGCGCGGAGACGATCTCGTCGGCCAGCTCATCCGTCGTCGCCGTCCACACCGCGGCAAGGTCGATCGTTCCGGCCACCGTCGTGCCCCCCCCTCGCCTCTGCTCCCGGCCGCCGCTGGATGTCCAGTCGGCCGTCCCGGGCCCGCACCGTGTTCATGGGCGGAGCTGGCACCCACCCGGACGGCTGACCGATCGCCATCCACAGGTTATCCACAGCCTGTGTGTACGACCGATTGTGGCCGCCCGCCGGACGCGGGTCTGACCTGCCCCCCTGCCTGGACGGGCGCTGAAGCGGGTTCACCGTGCCGAACGATTCACTACCTTGTCCGGTCTTGCCTGCCAGCGACACCCTGCCCCCGCCGCTGACCGCAATCGCGCACGCTAACAGCGTGAGCCATGGCCCATCAACCGTCGACGCGGTGCCACCCTTCTCGGTATCAGCGAAAACCGCCGCTTCGGTCGGGTCGGGCCCCGGTGTCCCCGACCCGTGGTGTTTGACGGTCATTGCCGCCCTGCGTAGGCTTGAGCGGCTGCTCTGTGGCCCTCTGCTAGGGTGATGAGTGCTTGCTGTCCGCGGTCGCATCCCCGCATCGCCGAGGTCCCGCGTCGCCGGGCAGCACCGATCGGGGGCCACCGCCGAAGGTGCCCTGGACCACCACACGAACCCGGCGATCCCGCGCCCGGGGCGTACGAAAACGGAGAGCCTGACGTGAGTAAGCGCACCTACCAGCCGAACAACCGCCGGCGCGCGAAGACCCACGGCTTCCGGCTGCGCATGCGCACCCGTGCCGGCCGCGCCATCCTGTCGAGCCGTCGCGCCAAGGGTCGCACCACCCTGTCGGCCTGAGGCCGACCGGTCCGGTCCGGGGGACGTGGGCAATCGTGCTGGCCGCCGCGCAGCGACTGCGGCGCAGTAACGACTTCGCCGCAGCGGTCCGTGGTGGCCGACGCGCCGGCCGCGGCGCCGTAGTCGTCCATCTGACTCTGCCGGCAACGCCCGAGCCGGAGACAGCAACCTCGCCGGAGCCGGCGCGGAACGCAGGTGCGGAGGAGATCTCCGCGCCGAGCCGCGCCGGCTTCGTCGTGTCCAAGGCCGTCGGCCCCGCCGTGGTCCGTAATCGGGTCCGGCGTCGGCTGCGACACCTGGTGCGCGAGCGGGTCGACGCGCTGCCGTCGGGCAGCACCCTCGTGGTCCGGGCCTGCCGGACGCGGCCGACGCGTCGTACGCCCGGCTCGCCGCAGACCTGGACGCCGCCATCGCGGCGCCCGCGCTCCCCGGGGTCGGCGGTCCCGGTGAGCAGCGGTCCCGCCGCACCGCGGCCGACCACTACCGGTGCCCGCGTGCTGATCGGGCCCATCATCGCGTACCGTCGTTGGATAAGCCCAGCGCTGCCGGCCCGCTGTCGGTTCTACCCGTCGTGCAGTGCGTACGCCCTGGAGGCGGTGGCCCGGCACGGCGCGTTCCGGGGAGCCGGCCTGGCGGTCCGGCGGTTGTTGCGCTGCCACCCCTTCCACCCAGGTGGACATGACCCGGTGCCGGAGCCGGGCGGCCGCCGCCGTGCCGATGTGACTGGAGCCCTGTAGTGAGTCTGAGTCTCGACTGGATCTACTACGCGATCTCGTGGATCCTGCTGACCTGGCACTCGGCCTGGGACGCCGTCGGGGTGCCCGTCGAAGCGGTCCTCGGCACGAACTGGTCCTGGATCCTCGCCATCATCTTCCTGGTGGTCACCGTCCGGGTCATCCTGTTCCCGGTCTTCGTCAAGCAGATCAAGTCTCAGCGGGCCATGCAGGCGCTCCAGCCCAAGGTCAAGGAGCTGCAGGAGAAGCACAAGGGTGACCGGGAGACGCTCCAGAAAGAGATGATGGAGCTCTACCGGAAGGAAAAGGCCAACCCGCTGATGGGCTGCCTTCCGATGTTCCTCCAGATCCCGGTCTTCCTCGGCCTCTTCCACACCCTCAAGCGGCTCAACCCGAACGCCAAGGACCAGTACAAGGTCCTGTACGGGTGGACCGCCGGACAGTTCGAGAGCGCCGCGCACGCGAAGCTGTTCAGCGCCCCGATCTCCGGGAAGTTCGGATCGACCGCCGCAGAGCTGGCTAGCCTGGGGGCCAGCGCCCACACCGTCAAGATCATCGCGGGCGTCCTGGTGGCCATCATGATCGCCACGACCTACCTCACCAGCCGCCAGATGATCCTCAAGACCGGCTGGGCGGAGGACCCGCAGCAGAAGATGATCCAGCGGCTGATGCTCTACGGCATCCCGCTCTCCCTGCTGGTCTCCGGCTCGATCTTCCCGATCGGTGTGATCATCTACTGGGTCACCAACAACCTCTTCACCCTCGGCCAGCAGCAGTGGGTGCTGCGCAAGTACCCGCCGCCGGCGACCGCCACGACCGGCCGCCCGAGCACCGCGCCCCGCAACCCGGTGCAGCCGGCCAAGGCCGGCGGTCTGCTCAGCCGGGTCAGGTCGACCCCGCAGGCGCCGGCGCGCCGGCCCCCGCCCCGAAGGTCGCGGGACCGAAGCCGGGCGCCAAGCCGGTCAACCCGAAGAAGAGCCGGCCCGCCAAGCGGCAAAGCTGATCTCCCCGGGCCGCCGTCGAGCCTTCGGCGGCGGCCCGGTTCCGGCACCGTGCAGCCGCCGTAGGCAGGCGCCGGCCGGAAACCACCGCGCCCCGCGCGGTCACGGGCGAAACTGCCCGTACAGACGTGCCCGTGGGCACCGGCGACCTCCCGCCGGCCCCGGGAAACCAGCGGACCCGACGGTCCGGCCGAGCGAGTACGGAGATGAGACCGTGACCGAAACCAGCACTCCCAGCGCGGACCAGTCCCTGGACGAGGACACCCCGCCGATCTCGGCGAACGGCGACACCGAGCCTGAGGAGACCGACGCCGACACCGACGCCGAGTCGGGCGCGAAGGAGAAGAAGGCCCCAGGCGAGGGCGAACTCTTCGCGCAGAGTGAGATCGCGGCGGACTACATCGAGGGACTGCTGGACATCCTCGACTACGACGGCGACATCGACGAGCTGGTCTCCGGCGGCCGGCCGGTCGTCGAGGTCGTCGGTGACCGGCTGGAAGCCCTGGTGGGGCAGCGCGGCGCCACCGTGGAGGCGCTCCAGGAGCTGGCCCGGCTGGCGGTGTTCCGCCAGACCGGTACGCCGAGCCGGCTGCTGCTCGACGTCGGCGGGTACCGGGCGAACCGCCGCAAGGAACTCGCCGCGGTCGCGAAGAACGCGGTCGAGAAGGTCAAGGAGCACGGCGAGCCGGTGCGGCTCGAGCCGATGTCCGCGTTCGAGCGGAAGTGCGTGCACGACGTGGTGAACGCCATGAGCGGCGTCGAGAGCGAGTCCGAGGGCGTCGAGCCGAACCGGCGCATCATCGTCCGGCCGGCGGACTGACCGGGTGACCCACGACGACGCCACGGCTGGCGCCGGATCCGGCCCGGGCGGCACCCCGCCCGGGCGTCGCCTGTCCAGCCCGACTCCGCTCCGGCGGTCCCGTCCCCGGCCGACGCCGCGCTGCCGCCCGAGCTGGCGGACGCGGCGCGGACCCTCTTCGGCGACCGGCTCGACCTGGCTGCCGCGTACGCCGAACTGCTGGCCACCGACGGCGTGGTCCGCGGCCTGATCGGCCCCCGCGAGGCACCGAGAATGTGGGAGCGGCACCTGCTGAACTGCGCGGCGGTGGCGGAACGGATTCCGGAGGGCGCGAAAGTGCTCGACGTCGGCTCCGGGGCGGGACTACCGGGCCTGGTGCTCGCGATCGCCCGGCCCGACCTGACGGTCACCCTGATCGAACCGCTCGCCCGCCGGACGTCCTTTCTCATCGAGGCCGTTCAGGACCTGGGTCTGGCGAAGATGGTGCGGGTGTTCCGCGGCCGGGCCGACGAGGCGGCGACCGGAGCCACCGGCGCCGGTCCGTTGAGCGGGGACATCGTCACCTCCCGGGCGGTCGCTCCGCTCGACCGGCTCGCCGCCTGGTGCCTCCCGCTGACTGGGCGGGGCGGGCGGTTGCTGGCACTGAAGGGCGCCTCCGCCGGTGAGGAGATCGCCGAGCACGCCGAGACCGTGAGGCGGCTGGGCGGCGGTGAGCCGGTGGTGCACCAGTGCGGCATCGGCGTGATCGACCCGCCGACCACCGTCGTGGAGATCGTGCGCGAGCGGGTGGTGGGCCCCCGCCCCGCCGCCAAACGCTCTCGGGAGGGCCGCCGAGGTGGCCGGCCCCGGAGCCGCTGAGCCCGATCGGCTTTCCGCCGGCCGTGTCCGTCGTTGAACCGGTGTGCATACGCGCCGGCGGAGAACCCGACGTGGACCCGCTGCGCCCGTCCGCCGTAGGCTGGCCGCGCGTCGATAGTGTGGAGCGGACGGCATCGGGTGGCACCGGGCGCCGATTGCTCCCGACGGGCCGTACGCTCCACGATGCGAGCGCGTGTGGCCAGTTGACGGGGTGCCGACCGACCATCCGGAGCGGGTAGGGATGACAGGTGCATGACGACGGCAGGTACGACGATCCACGGGTGACCGGGCCGGGAGGGCAGTCCTCCGGAGCCGACCCTGTTTCACGTGAAACCGACCATCCGGGGCGGCCCGTCGGCGAGGCGTCCCGGGACCCTTCCACCCGTCCATCGGACGCCGAGCCGGTGGCACGACAGGACGACCCGTCGACCGTCAACCGTCCGGTCAAGCCGGAGGTCGCCGGCCTCGCGGCGGCGGCGGCCGGCCGGACGGACAGCCGCCGCCGGCGCCGTCGAACGCCGCCGGCCAGCGGCCGACGCCGGTGCCGCGGCAACGCCGCGCGTCGGCCCGATTCGAACCACCGCCCGTCGCCGCCGTACCGCAGCAGCCGGCGCCGGACGCGGTTCCCGACGCGCCATCAAGGCGGCCGTGCCCCTCGACACGCCTACGGCACCGGCCGAGGCTATCGGCACCGATCACGCCGGTGCCGCGTACGTTCACGTGAAACCCCGACGCGCGAAGAGGATGACCCACCGTTGGCTATGGAGGCGATGCGCGCCGTGCAGATCCTGAATCCGAGTGGCGAGGTGACCATGCCTAGGCCCGATCGGACCCGGGTGATGTGCGTCGCGAACCAGAAGGGCGGCGTGGGCAAGACCACGACCACAGTCAACCTTGCGGTGGCGCTCGCCCTGCACGGCAACCGGGTGCTCGTGGTCGACCTGGACCCGCAGGGCAACGCCTCGACCGGGCTCAACGTCCCGCACCACACCGGGGTGCCGGACGTCTACGACTGCCTGATCGACAGCGTTCCGCTGGCGGAGGTCGCCCAGGAGGTAGACGGCATCCCCAACCTGTGGTGCGTACCGGCCACGATCGACCTGGCCGGTGCCGAGATCGAGTTGGTGTCGGTGGTAGCCCGGGAGTCCCGGCTGTCCCGCGCGATCGAGGCATACCCCGGTCACTTCGACTACGTGTTCATCGACTGCCCGCCCTCGCTCGGCCTGCTGACCGTCAACGCGTTGGTGGCCGCGCAGGAGGTGCTCATCCCGATCCAGTGCGAGTACTACGCGCTGGAGGGGCTCAACCAGCTGATCAACAACATCAACCTGGTCCGCCAGCACCTCAACCCGAAGCTCGAGGTCTCCACGATCCTGCTCACCATGTACGACCGGCGTACCCGGCTGGCCGACGCGGTGGAGCAGGACGTCCGGAACCACTTCGGCGACAAGGTGCTCCAGTCGGTGATTCCGCGCAACGTCAGGGTCTCCGAGGCGCCCAGCTACGGGCAGTCCGTGATGACCTACGATCCCGGTTCACGGGGGGCGACGAGCTACTTCGAGGCCGCCCAGGAGATCGCCGAGCGCGGGGTCAAGGAGCCGGTGAGCCGGAATGCGTAGTGCGGACAAGTCGCTGGGAGGCGTCGCATGAAGAACCGTCCTCGTGGCGGTCTGGGTCGAGGCCTCGGAGCGCTCATCCCGACCGGGCCGGTGCAGGACGCCGAAACGGTGACGGCGGAGTCGGAGGCCGGCCACGTCGAGGCCGGCCCGCTGGCCGAGGCGACATCGCCCTCACCGGTGGCCGCCGCGCCAGCGGTCGCCCCGGAGCAACAGCTCAGCCCGGTACCGGGGGCACGGTTCGCGGAGATACCGGTCGACGCGATCATGCCGAACCCGAAGCAGCCCCGTCAGGTCTTCGACGAGGATGCGCTGGAGGAGCTGAAGACCTCAATCCAGGAGGTCGGCTTCCTCCAGCCCATCGTCGTACGCCAGCTGGACGGCGAGAAGTACGAACTGGTGATGGGCGAGCGGCGGTGGCGCGCGGCCCAGGCGGTCGGACGGGAGAACATCCCGGCGATCGTGCGGGACACCAGGGACGACGCGATGCTCCGGGACGCCCTCCTGGAAAACATCCACCGGGCGAACCTCAACCCGCTGGAAGAGGCCGCCGCGTACCAGCAGTTGCTGGAGGAGTTCGGCGCCACCCACGAAGAACTGGCCCGCCGGATCGGACGCAGCCGCCCGCAGATCTCGAACACCATCCGGCTGCTCAATCTCCCTCCGCAGGTGCAGCGGCGGGTCGCCGCCGGCGTGCTCTCCGCCGGCCACGCCCGGGCGCTGCTCAGCCTCGAAGAGTCGGAGGCCCAGGAACAGCTCGCCCTCCGGATCGTCGCCGAGGGCCTCTCGGTCCGGGCCACGGAGGAGATCGTCGCCGTGGCGCTCGCCGACGGCCCGGCGAATAGCCCGGCGGCGAAACGCCGGTCCAAGCCGCACGCCCCGGCTCTGACCGACCTGGCCGACCGTCTCTCGGACCGGTTCGACACCAGGGTGAAGGTCGACATCGGCCGGAGCAAGGGCAAGATCACCATTGAGTTCGCCACGGTCGACGACCTTGAGCGGATCGTGGGCATCATCGGTGTCGGCCAGGAAGAGGAACCGGAGGGCTGAACCTCCCGCTCCGACACCGGCCGCGTAGCTCGTGAGAGCGACGCGGCCGGTTCGCGTCTCACCCGCTGTGGCGGTCAACCCGGCGACTTGGCGGTGCCGTTTCACGTGAAACACGGCAGGGGTTCGAACCGCCGCTCGGGCGGCCCGACAGAGCGGCCCGCGACGGTCGGTCCGACGGTGCACCCGGCGCGGCTCCTGGCCGACTGGCTCCCTGGAAACGGGGAACGCCGGTGCTCCCGAGCTCCTGACCGTGGCCGGCATTGCTCCCGCCAGCGGTGGCGCGTCTCGGCGAGCCAAGCCGCCGAAGGCGGGTGGGCCGAGGCGGTCCGGTGGGCCGAGGCGGTCGGGTGGGCCCAGGTGTCCGGGTGGGTGGCCGGTGGTCGTGTCCCGCGGGGGCTCGGGCGTTGCCGGGTGGATGGGTTCTGGCGCGCTTGCCGCTGACCGGGGGCGGCCCAGTGGCGCCGGAGGGGCCAGGTCGCGCTGTCGCCCCACGGTGCAGGCGCACGTGCCGTGCGAGGTAGGCCAGCCGGGTACGGGCAGGGCTGGCTCCGCGTAGCGGAACCCGGGGCCGAGTACGGGTTGCTTGGTGTGGGCCCGGCCGTTGGTGGCTCCTGCTTCCCCGGTCCCCGGTCCCCGGTCCCCGGTCCCCGGTAAATGTCATTGCATGCGGGTCCCAGCTCTTGGCTTTCGGCTCCTGGCTTCGCTGCCCATCCCTCTGCCCGTGGAGGCTGTCGGCCCTGAGTCTCGACCCCGGCGGTTGGCCTCGGCACCTCGCGGCTCCCGGCTTCAGGATCTCGGCTTTAGCTGGCTGACGTTGCGCCTGGGCTTCACGGCTGCTGCCAACGTGTTGTTCCACGTGAAACGGCGCAGGTGTCCGCCGCCGCCTAGGAGCTGACGAGGTCTCGGAAGTGGTTCCACGTGAAACGGAACTGCGGACTCTGGATCGAGGTGCAGCCACCCGATCCTCGAGGGAGGTGGACCCTCGATTGATCCGGTCGGTCCGTCTCGGTGTCGCTCTCCTGCCGAGGCGCGGCCGCCGAGAGGATGGCGTCGATCCGGTCGTGCGCGCTTTGTTCAAAGCCCTCCTCAGGTGCCGGGGCGTGCAGCGCAGACCAGCGGGCCCCAGCGCCCCGCGACCCAGTGCCCCGCGACCCGACGCCCCGCGACCCGACGCCGACGCCGTGCGACCCGACGCCGTGCGACCCGACGGCCTGCGATCCAGCGTCTGCCCGCGTTGCGCCTTCCAGGTTCAGCGCGCGGGGGACCCACGCGCCATGCAAAGGGTGAACGGCAAGTTGCGCTGCGCTCGAAGGCCGAGCAGGACCGCAGAGGCGGAGATCCCGATGCCGGGCAGGCTCGGACGCGCCGCGCAGATTCAGGGATCACGGAGGCTGACAGCACGGAGGCGCGCAGCGGATGCGCATTGTCGAGCCGTTCCTGCCGCTCCGCCGAGGATGGCCAGGACGAGTCTGCGGAGCCCGCAGGTCTCCATCGGGTCGGCCAATCCCAACGCGTCCAGGCGACCGCGGACCCACCAGCCACCTGTCCCGCAGAGGTAGCTGAACGCCCCGCTGCCGGCTCGGACCGCCACCGGGCCCCCGGGCTATGCCGTGACCAGTGGACGTCCTTCAGGGGCCAATCAGAGGGCGGCCAGGCTGGTTCGGGACACAAGGATGGCCGACACCGATCACGGAGCCTTCCTGAGCGCCGATCGGGGTGGCTGAATCAGGCTCACAATCATTCACCCGCCCCCCACTCTTGCCGCCCAGAGCGAGCGAAACGCAGCACGAACGGAGTGTGTGAAGCGTGCCGATCATGCCGGCACCCCAAGCGTGTTCCACGTGAAACCACCGTCGCTCGCCCTCCGGTCCGCCCATCCCCCCTGGCGCAGAAGTCACCCCCTGCCGACGAGCTTCGAAGCGAGGATTCGGTCGTTAGGAAGACGGGCACCACCGATCCTGGAACGGCCGCGCAGGTCGGTGCTCTTCAGGCCGTAGTTATCCACAGCGGTTTTCCACAGGTGGGGCCGTTTCACGTGAAACCCCGCGTAAAACGGGGTGCGTGCCTGTGGATGACGGGGTGTGTTGGTGATCTCATCCGCCTGTGGACAGCCTCGGAGGGTGACCGTTCGGCGCCGTACCGGCGGGCACCGGAGTGGGCGGTGGGCGCGACGACGGCAGATGGGTCGGCGGCGTCCGCCAGTCTCGATCTACCGCACGTTTCGGGTAGGGACAGCCGTCTCCGACTCGGTTAGGGTCAGCGTCGTGCACGACACCCCTCCTTCAGTCCCGGATTTCACCCAGTGGCCGTCCTTTCCCTTCGAAGGCGCCCTTCGCGTCAAACAGCTCGATGATCCGGTCTCGGTCGAACCGCCCCGCAAGGGCGAGGGGCACCGGGAATGCACCGCCTGCAACGCCCCCGACGACGCCTACATCTGGGTGGGTGAGCGGTGGCGGGTACGCGCCATGGACCGGCCCACCGGCCTGCCGATGGTGCTGATCCTGGAATCCCGGTCACACCTCGACCTCGGCGACCTGCCCAACCTGCTCGCCGCCGAGCTGGGGGTGATGACGGTACGGCTGGAGCGGGCGATCCGATCGCTGGACGGCGTCGCGCGGGTGCACGTCAACCGTTGGGGCGACGGCTCCGCGCACCTGCACATGTGGTTCCTAGCCCGCCCGTACGGCCGACTCCAGTTGCGCGGGACGTTCCTGTCACTCTGGGACTCGATCCTGCCGCCCATCTCCGAGTCTCAGTGGCGGGAGAACCTGGCCCTGGTCGCCGCCTGGCTCGCCGAGTTCGGCGGACGGCCGCTGGCCGAGCCGCCGCGGATCCAGTGGCAGGCACCGTCCAGCATCGCCGCGCAGTCATCCGGGCAGCGGGCCGCAGCGGAGGCGGAGGCGGAGGCGGTTTCGGTGATCGAAGCGGCCGAGGAGATCCCCGAGCCCGCGGAGCCTGCGGAAGCCGGCGCCGACGCTCAGGGCAGCGCCGACGCCGACGCCGAGAGCGGGGCAGACGCTGAGGGCGACACCGACGCCGAAGGCGACACCGACACCGACGCTGAAGGCGCCATCGACGCTGAAGGCGACGCCGACGCCGACACCGAGGGCAGCGCCGACACCGACGCTGAGGACGGCCCTGTCGGCGCAGCGAACGGAAACCGCGCGAGGCAATAGGGACGTTCATCCGGCCAGCACCGGAACCGGCCGGCAGTGGAATGTGCCGGGCGGTTCCGGTGGCCAGCGGTCACTGCGGCGAGCGGGTAACCACCGGCGGGCAGTCGTCCGCGGCGGGGCGGCTACCGGTGGCGGGCGGCGGCCCGGGACACCAGCGAGCCGAGTACCCGCCCGAAGTCCAACCCGGCGGCCTGGACCGCCAGCGGCAGCAGCGAGGTCTCTGTCATCCCCGGCGAGACGTTGACCTCGAGCACGTGTGGCTGCCCGGCGGAGTCGACGATCAGGTCGACCCGGGAGAGGTCACGCAACCCGAGCGCAGTGTGCGCCGCCAGGGCCACACCGGCAACGGTCTGGACCACGTCGGGGTCGAGCCGGGCTGGGGCATGCCAGGTGGTGCGGCCGGCGGTGTACCGGGCCGCGTAGTCGTAGACACCGTTGCGCGGCACGATCTCCACCGGCGGGAGTGCCTGCGGGCCGTCACCGAGATCGATCACGGAGACCGCCACGTCCATGCCGGGCACGTACCGCTCGACCAGAGCGGTCGAGTCGTACGCGAAGCAGCCCACCATCGCGGCCGGGAGTGACGCGGCGTCCCGGACCACGGCGGTGCCCAGTCCGGAGCCGCCCTGGGTGGGCTTCACCATCAGCGGCAGGCCGAGCCGGTCGACGATCCGGTCCAGCACCGCCACCGCGCCCAGCTCCGAGAAGCGGTCGTGCGGCAGGGCGACCCAGTCCGGCGTCGGGATGCCGGCCTCGCGGAGCACCGCCTTCGCCGACGGCTTGTCCCAGGCGAGCCGTGAGGCGCGGGCGTCGCAGCCGACGTACGGAACGTCGCAGAGGTCGAGCACCCCGCGCAGCGAGCCGTCCTCGCCGGTGGCGCCGTGCAGCGCGATGAGACCGCGTCCGGCGGGTCGGCCGCCAGCGCCGGCAGCAGCGCGACGTCGGCGTCCCGCAGCTCCGCCTGCACGCCGACGGCGCGCAGCGCATCCAGCACCCGGCGGCCGGACCGCAGCGACACGTCGCGCTCGTAGGAGAGCCCGCCGGCGAGCACCAGCACGTGCAGGTCGGAGGTGACGGAGAGGTCGGTCACGAGGGATCGCTCGGCAGCGGTCGAAGCCATGCCGGAATCATGCCAAGTCTGGTCCCGGCGCGTCCGCGCCGGCCTGCCCGCGTCGCAGACCGGGACGGCCCACCGCTCCGAAGACCCGGCGCATGGCGATGTCCTGCTCCATCACGCTGGCCAGCCGGCGCACACCCTCGCGGATCCGGTCCGGCGACGGGAAGGAGAAGTTCAGGCGCATGGTGTCACCGCCGCTGCCGTCGGCGTAGAAGCCGGTGCCCGGCACGTACGCGACGCGGGCGGCGATGGCCCGCGGCATCATTGCCTTCGAGTCCAGCCCGTCCGGCAGGCTGGCCCAGACGAACAGGCCGCCCCCAGGCCTGGTCCAGGTGGTGCCGGCCGGCATCATGTCCTCCAACGCGTCGAGCATGGCGTCGCGGCGCTCCCGGTAGACCTCCCGGTAGACCTTCAGCTGCTCGCGCCAGGGCATCGTGGCGAGGTACGTCGAGACGGCGGCCTGGGCGTATCCGCTGGGGCAGAGAATCTGCGCCTCGCTGGCGATCACCAGCTTGTCGCGGACCGCGTGCGGGGCCAGGATCCAGCCGACCCGCAGGCCGGGGGCGAAGGTCTTGGAGAAGGTGCTCAGGTAGAAGACGCCGTCCCGGCGGCGGGCCCGCAGCGGCGCCGGCGCCTCCCCCTCGAAGCCCAGCTGACCGTACGGGTCGTCCTCGACCACCAGCAGCCCGGCGCGCTCGCAGATGTCCAGCACCCGCTCGCGTCGCTCCTCGCTGAGCGTCACGCCGGTCGGGTTCTGGTACGTCGGGATGGTGTAGAGGAACTTCACCCGCCGGCCGGAGCGGGCGAGGTCGGCGATGGTCGTCTCCAGCGCCTCCGGGATGAGCCCGTCGTCGTCCATCGGCACGTGCACGACCTGCGCCTGGGCGGCCTGGAACACTCCGAGCGCGCCGACGTAGGTCGGTCCCTCGGCGAGCACCACGTCGCCCGGGTCCAGGAAGAGCCGGGCGACCAGGTCGAGAGCATGCTGCCCGCCCACGGTGACCACCACGTCCTCCGGGGAGGCGCCACAGGACGCGTCGATCCCGGAGAGCGCCATCACCTCGCAGATCCGCTCGCGCAGCTCCAGGGTGCCCTGACCGATGCCGTACTGCAGGGTGGTGGCGCCGTGCTCGGAGCCAAGCCGGCCGAGCATCTCGCCGACCGCGTCCAGCGGCAGGGCGTCGATGTAGGGCGCGCCGCCGGCCAGGGAGACGACCTCCGGCCGGCTGGCCACCGCGAAGAGCGCGCGGATCTCCGAGGCGGTCATGCCCCGGACACGACGGGCGTACCGGTCGGTGTAGTCGTCGAGTGTCGTGCCGGTCATGACATCACCTCGATCGCTGCTCGGGTGGGTTCCCGCCCCGGTGTGGTACCCGGGGCGCCGGCGACCATGGCGGCGCGGGACGCTGGTTGGTCGATCGTAGTCGGCGCTGACCAGGGCCGTCGGCGTGACATCGCCTACGTCCACATCCCGGACCCCGCCGGCGGTCACCGTGCCGGGTGAGCATCTGCGCGTCCCCTCCCGTGCGGGCGGCTGGCGGCGTACGATCGCTCGTCGGGGGCAGGAAGACGGCGCCGTTCATTCCGCGCTGGTTTCACCTCCGAGCCTATTGTGGGGATGCGCCAATGTCGCGACGTCTGGTCAGCCTGACCCTCGACACGCTGGAAGACCTGCCCCGTCCGTGCCGGCAGTGCGTCTACTGGGAGCTTGATCCGGTTTCCGCCGACCGGGCCTGCGCGGCCGGCGACCCCGGGCTGGAGAAGGAGGCCTGGGTCTCCCAGACGCTGCTGGAGTGGGGCTCCTGCGGCAAGCTCGCGTACGTCGACGGGATGCCGGCCGGCTTCGTCATGTACGCCCCGCCCGCGTACGTGCCCCGCTCGATGGCCTTCCCCACCTCGCCGGTCTCCGCCGACGCGGCGTTGCTGATGACCGCCAACGTGGTCCCCGCCTTCGCCGGCGGCGGCCTGGGCCGGATGCTGGTCCAGGGCGTCGCCCGGGACCTCACCAAGCGTGGCATCAAGGCGATCGAGGCGTTCGGCGACGCCAAGTTCGGCGACGCCGGCGACGCCCCCGGTGGCTGCGTCGCCCCGGCCGACTTCTTCCTCTCGGTGGGTTTCAAGACGGTACGCCCGCACCCGCGCTACCCGCGGCTGCGGTTGGAGCTGCGCACCGCGCTCTCCTGGAAGTCCGACGTCGAGTACGCGCTGGAGAAGCTGCTCGGCTCGATGAGCCCGGAGACCCTGCTCCGGCCGGTACGCCCCGCCCCGGCAACCCGGTCCAGTATCGGCTGACCGGCCGGCCGGGACGGGCGCGGCGCGAGGAGGCGGTCAGTCGACCGTCGTGCCGGCGGCCACCACCGCGCGCAGCTCGCTGACGTCGATCGAGCCGGTCGGCACGTCCCGCTCGATCGGCAGGTACATCCGCTGCACCGCCGCCACGATCGCCTCCACCACCCGGTCCCGGAACCGGGGATCGATCAGCCGGCCCCGGTCCGTCGGCGAGGTGAGGTAGCCGACCTCGACGCGTACCGCGGGCATCCGGGTCAGCCGCAGCAGGTCCCACGCCTTGGCGTGGGTACGGCAGTCCCGCAGCCCGGTACGCACGACGATCTCCCGCTGCACCAGCCCGGCCAGCCGCTCGCCGGTGCACGAGGTGACCCCGTTGTCGGTGCCGTAGTGGTAGGTCGCCACCCCGTCGGCCGCCGGATTGGCGTGACCATCGGTGTGCAGCGAGATGAACACGTCGGCGCCGAGCGAGTTGGCCAGCTGGGCCCGGTCCACGTCCGGCAGGCAGGTCTCCGGGGCTGGGCCGCGGGTGAGCTGCACCCGTACCCCGGAGGCGGCGAGCCGGCCCTCCAGCCGGCTGGCCAGGTCGTGCACCAGTTCCGCCTCGGTCCAGCGCAGCGGGCCGTCCGGCACCACCACGCCGGGGTCGGTGCCGCCGTGGCCCGGGTCGATGACCACCGTCCGGCCGACCAGGGTGGGCCCGGACTGCCGGATGGCGTCGGACTCGCGGAGCCACTGGGGGCGACCGCCGACGACCTTGCGGCCGAGTCGGCGCAGCGCGTTCATGGTGTGCGGACCGCACGAACCGTCCGGCTTCAGGCCCACCTCGCGCTGGAACTGGGCCACGGCCCGGGAGGTGCGGATGCCGTAGATGGCGTCCGCCCGGCCCACGTCGTACCCCATCTCCAGCAGGCGCTCCTGCAGCGATCGGACGTCCTCGCCGGTGAGCGGTTCGGGCACCGCGTGGTAGAGGGTGCGGGCGCCGAGCCGCCAGCGGGCCGCGTCCAGCGCCCGCCAGGTCTCCGCGCCGACCCGTCCGTCGACGCTGAGGCCGCGGGACTGCTGGAAGGCGCGGACCGCGCGCTCGGTGGCGAGGTCGAACTCGTCGACGCCCGGCCCGGCGGGCGGCGTGAGCAGGTCGAGGCCGGTCAGCACGGTGCGGATCTCGGTCACCGCGGGTCCACGGTCACCGGGTCGGATCGGACGCACGCACGACCCCCTCTGCACGGACGCTGACTGGCCGGGCCCTCGGGCGTACGAGCGAGACTCCGAGGGAGGTGCTCTCCGCTTTGGGATGCCTACGGAGCGTACCGTGGCTGCTCACCGGTCGTTCCGGGTTGAGGTTATGCGGTCCGGGGCACCGAGGTGACGCTGTCCGCCCAGCCCAGCCGCGAAAGAACGGAACCCCGCACCCGGATCGGGTACGGGGTTCCGCGAACGGAGGTGGCTGTCAGAGTGCGGACTCGATCAGCTTGACCAGCTCGCCCTTGGGCTTGGCGCCGGCGATCGACTGCACCGGCTCGCCGTTCTTGAACACGGTGAGGGTCGGCACCGACATCACCCGGTAGGTACGGGCGGTCTCCGGGTTCTCGTCGATGTTGAGCTTGACGATGGTGACCTGGTCACCCATCTCGCCCGCGATCTCCTCGAGCAGCGGCGACACCTTGCGGCACGGCCCGCACCACTCGGCCCAGAAGTCCACCAGAACCGGCTTGTCGGACTTCAGCACGTCGGCCGCGAAACTGGCATCGGTGACCGACTTCGTTGTTCCCACTATGACCCTCCTCCGGGATTCAATTCCTGCTGTTCAGGCCTGCAGCGTGGCGATGAAGCGCTCGGCGTCCAGGGCGGCCGCGCAGCCCGTACCGGCGGCGGTGATCGCCTGCCGGTAGGTGTGGTCCACCACGTCACCCGCGGCGAACACACCCGGGATGCTGGTCCGGGTGCTCGGTGCCTGCACCTTCACGTACCCCTCGTCGTCCAGGTCCACCTGTCCGCGGAACAGTTCGCTGCGCGGGTCGTGACCGATGGCCACAAAGACACCGGTCACGTCGAGCACCTTGGTGTCGCCGGTGTGCACGTTGCGGACCCGTACCCCGGTGACCTTGCCGTCGTCGCCGAGGACCTCCTCGACGGTGGAGTTCCACTCGACCTTGATCTTGTCGTTGCCCAGCGCCCGCTTTGCCATGATCTTGCTGGCCCGGAACGAGTCGCGCCGATGGATGATGGTGACCGACTCGGCGAACCGGGTCAGGAAGCTCGCCTCCTCCATCGCCGAGTCGCCGCCGCCCACCACCACGATGTGCTGGTTGCGGAAGAAGAACCCGTCACAGGTGGCGCAGGACGACACGCCGTGGCCGAGGAACTCCTGCTCGCCCGGGACGCCCAGGGGGCGCCACGCGGAGCCGGTGGAGAGGATGACGGCGTGGGCCCGGTACGCGGTCTGGCCGACCCAGAAAGTGCTCACCGTGTCGGAACCCGGGGTGCCGGTGTCCACCAGCTCGACCCGGGTGACGTCGTCGGTGAGGAACTCGGCGCCGAACCGCTCGGCCTGCTTGCGCATGTTGTCCATCAGCTCGGGGCCGAGGATGCCGTCGGCGAAGCCGGGGAAGTTCTCCACCTCGGTGGTGGTCATCAACGCGCCGCCGGACTGCACGCCCTCGATGACGAGCGGCTTGAGGTTGGCGCGCGCGGCATAGACCGCCGCCGTGTAACCGGCCGGCCCGGAGCCGATGATGATCAGGTTGCGGACCTCGTCCACTGCCGTCTCCCGATGTGTGTGTTCGCCATCCGTTCCCGGCTGAGGTGCCGCCGGGACGATGCCGATCCGAGTGCCGACGACCCGAGGGGGGCGTCGGCGCTGACTTGCAGAACGTCATCGTACGAACCGGGGATTCCCGAGCCGGTCATCCGGTGGGTCACGTCACGTACGGGGGCGGACGCCCGGTGACCGCGGTTTCACCCTACCCGCGTGCGGTACCGGGTGTCCGCGCCGGATCCGGGCACGCCGCACTCCGGCCCGCTCACCCACGCCCAGCGTTCGCCGGTCGGGTCCAGGAAGCGGACGACCAGCGCCGGCTGCCCCTGGAACCCGGCGTAGTCGACCTGCTCGACGGTCAGCAGCCCGCGGGCGTGCTCGGCGCTGATCTCCCCGAGGCAGGCGGTCAGCGCGGTCTGGTCGGTCAGCCGGTCGAGACCACCGGCGAACGGCATCCGCTGCCCGTCCGTCCCGGTGCCGGGAGCGAGCCCGGGGCCGCTGACGGTGATCTTCGGCCCGGCGGACGCGTCGGCGCGGCCGGCCAGGGCTTCCGGGGTGTAGTCGGTGCCGCTGCGCAGCGGCGTACCGGTGGTCCGGAACGGCAGGCCTGCGGCCCGGTCCTCCGCCGGCTGGCTCAACGCCGTACCGGAGGCGATGTCGGCGCTGCGGCTGGTGGCCAGATGGTTGACGCCGAGGCCGACGGCGGCCAGCGAGGCCGCGGCCAGCGCGACCGACGGA
>JAEVHO010000006.1 GCA_016802835.1 Micromonospora sp. ATA32
CGTCCCTCGCCCCGCTCGTACGCCGCCGCCGGCGCCGGCGAGCTGGCCCTGCAGCAGCTGCGCAAGCTCCCCGCCGTCGTCACCGATCTCAGTGGCAGGGTCGTCGCCGACCTGGGCGGCAAGGCCGTCGTCACCGGCTTCGAGCTGCGCCAGAAGGCCACCGACACGCTCCGCACGGCCAACCTGACCGCCGGTGGGCTGCGCGAGAAGGCCGTCCCGGCCGACCTCGACCTGGACAAGCTGCGCGAGGCCGCCAGCCGCAACGCCGCCGCCGTGCTGGCCGGCGCGCAGGCCGCCCAGGAGCGGGCACTGGCCGCGTACGCAGGGCTGGTCGCCCGGGGTGAGCGCGTCGTCGGCGCCGGTGTCCTGGAGGCCGCCGAGACCGTGAACGCGGACATCGAGGCGACCGAGGTCGCCACCCCGGCGCGGGCCACCGCGACCGCCCCGGCCGGGACGACCGAGGTCCCCACCCCGGCCGATGTGGCCGAGGTCGTCGAGGCCAAGCCGGCACCGGCGAAGACCACCCGGACCCGCGCCGCCAAGCCGGCCGCCACCCCGTCGGGGAAGCTGCCGAAGGCGACCAGGCGGACCCGCCCGGCCGCCGAGTAATCGCTCGACCCGCGACCCCGGATCGTCCTGTCGGACGGATCCGGGGTCGCCGACATAAGCTTGCCGACATGGCCACTGCCGCGCCGATCTTCGCGTTCCAGGTTCAGTACGTGATCGGGCTGATCCTCTCCATCTTCGCCCTCATCGTGGAGGGGGTCGCCCTGGTGCACGCGATCACTCAACGTGCCGACGCCTTTCCCGCCATCGGCACCCTGCCCAAGGCGGCTGGATCGCCATCCTGGCGGTCTGCATGGTGCTCACGCTGCTCGGCTTCGGCCCGACCAGCCTCTTCGGACTCATCGGCATCGCGGCGGCCCTGATCTACCTGCTGGACGTCCGGCCCGGCCTGCGTGACCTGCACGACGGCAAAGGGTTCTGGTGAGAGGCTTCCGCTGGCCTCCGCCGCCGGACGGCGGCCCCGCACCTGGGGTCCGGGGCCCGGCGGTCCGCGTACCGGCCGGCCGGCGCTGCCCGAGCCGGAGACCGAGCTGGTCGCCACGCCGCACGGCGTACGGCTGGAGCGGCTGGTCACCGGCACCGGCGAACCGGCGACGGTGTTCGCGCACGGGCTGGGCAACGGCATCGCGACGACCCGGCCGTTCGGCAGCGGGGTGACCGGTCGCAAGATTTTCTTCCAGTTCCGCGGCCACGGTCGGTCCGAGGCGCCGCCGGGGCCGTGGAGCTACCTCGACCTCGCCCGTGACCTGCGAGCCGTCGCCGACCTCGGCGGCGCGACCCGGGCCTTCGGCGCCAGCCTCGGCGCCGGGGCACTCTGCCGGCTGCTGGTGGAGAGCCCGGACCGCTTCGACAGGTTGGTCTTCTTCCTGCCCGCCGTGCTGGACAACCCCCGAGGTGACGTCGCCCGGGACCGGATCGCCGATCTGCTCGACGCGGTGGCGAGCGGGGACGCCTCCGCCGTCGCCGATGTCGTCGCGATGGAGCTGCCGCCGGCCGTGCGCAACACCCCGGCCGGCTGGGCCCACCTGCGGCAGCGGCTCGACCAGCTGCTCCGCGACGGCCTCGCCGAGGGGCTGGTGACCCTCCCGGACCAGGTGCCGCTGCGGGACAGGGCCGCGCTGGCATCGGTCACCGCGCGGGCGCTGGTGATTGGCTGCGCAGGGGACGACCTGCACCCGGTGGGCGTCGCCGAGGAGCTGGCGGCCGCGCTGCCCAACGCCACCCTGCACGTGTACGACCGGCCGGGCGTGCTCTGGTCGGAACGCGCCGACCTGCGCGAGCGGATATCCGGCTTCCTCAACGAGTAACGTGCCCTGTCATGGGCGTCATACACCACGGCCGTACGCACCGGCTGGACCTCGCCGACCCGACCCTGCGCGAGTGGGAATGCACGGTGCTGTTGGCCGACCCGGAACAGGGCATTGTGCTGGACAGGTCGGCGTTCTATCCCGGCGGTGGCGGTCAACCGCCGGACCACGGCGTCCTGCTCTGGCAGGGGGTGCAGACCCGGATCGTCGGCACCCGCAAGGGCGACGACCTCTATCTGCTCGCCGCCGAGGGTGACCCGCTGCCGCCGGCGGGCACAGCGGTGACCGGGGCGGTCGAGGACGACCGGCGGACCCGGCTGATGCGTACCCACTCCGGGCTGCACGTGCTCTGCGGCGTGGTCTTCCGCGACTTCGGCGCGCTGGTCACCGGCGGCAACATGGAGCCCGGCGAGGCCCGGATGGACTTCAACCTGCCCGAGGTGCCGGCCGACTTCAAGACCCGGATCGAAGAGCTGGTCAACGCCGAGGTGGCCGCCGACCGGTCCGTCGCCGTCCGGGTACTGCCCCGGGTCGAGGCGCTCGCCCTGCCGGACATCATCCGTACCCAGTCCAACCTGATCCCGCCGGACGAGCAGGAGGTGCGGATCGTCGACATCGTCGGGCTGGACGTGCAGGCCGACGGCGGCACGCACGTCGCGTCGACCGCGCAGATCGGCAAGGTCCAGGTGGTCAAGGTGGAGAGCAAGGGCCGCGCCAACCGCCGCGTCCGGGTCCGCCTCGCGGACTGACCAGCCCAGCCGCCTTGCGGACTGACCGGTTACTCATACCACGCCAGGCGGCCGGGCATGCTCCGCTGGCGACGGTCAGGCCCCGCCGAGGTCGGTACAGTGTGCGATCGTCGCATCGTCCGCCGCCACCGCGTGGCGCGCCTCCGCCTGCCGGACACGATGGATGATTTCGGCGGGTCCGCTCGACGCTAGGACGGCCATGACCCCTGGCCAGTCGGCGAGCCGGAACCGGTCCACGATGCGGCTGGCTCCATTGCTGAGCAGGACGGCACCGGTCAGCTCGGAGATCGGACAGCTTCCGGTGATCGCCTCGTCTGCCGCCCGCGGGTCGTCCTTGGCCACCCAGAAGCCGCCCGGCTGGTTCCGGTTGGCGCGCAAGTCTCGGAGGACTCGGTGGTACTCGTCGCTACCCTCGGCGGCGGCCTCGAGCGCGGACCGATACGACCGGCTGATGATCACCTCCCGGGGATCGGAGACGACGAGCGGCGCACCGTCTGCTCTGTCGAGCACGAGGACCGAGTCACCGAGCACCAGGTGCTCGATGAGGCCGTCGGACAGGCGCAGGATGGCTACGGTCGCCGATGGACTGATGGGGTCGGCGACATCGCAGGTGTCCCGGTGATCGTCCGTCACCTGCTCGATGGCCTCGGCGAGCAGCGCCGAAAGGCTGCGGTCCCGCACGAGTGACAAGAGGCTGAGGAGGCTGCCTCCCAGGCGGCTGGCATACCAGGCCACGCCGTGCCGGCAGATCGATTCGGTGCCGGAGATGCCGGCGCCGTCGATCAGCACCGCTGCCGTCGGTACGGCGCCGGTGAAGTCCTCGTTCGCGTGGCCAGTCCGTGCCGCAGTGCTCGTCATCGTCACCCGCATGTCCTGCCGCCGCCCTCCCGCCGATTTGAGGCGTCGACTTTAACAACCGCCGACGCGCACGGCAGCGCGCCCACCACCATGGCCGACCCGGAGGGGCGACGAGTTCGACGTCCCAGTGAGCGCGCGGCAACGCCGCGCCGGCCGGCCGCCCGCCCCGGTCCGCGGGTCCGGGAGGCCCGTTGGGTCCGGCGGGTCGGGCGGGTCGGGCCTGGACCGTCCACTATCGAGCGCCTTTGGAGCTGCCCGCACAAGCGGGGCGCGAAAGGAGCTGCGGCCGCGACGCCGGCAGGTCAGTCCCACGCATCGGGTGCTGGCCGTGGACGACACTGGTCGGCGAAACCGGACTTCGGCTGTCAGGTATCGCTGTCAGGCTCGGTGGCATGACGAAACCGCTGACAGGGAAGATCGCGCTCGTCGCCGGGGCGACCCGGGGCGCCGGCCGGCAGATCGCCGTCCAGTTGGGTGCGGCCGGGGCCACCGTCTACGCCACCGGCCGCACACCCGGGAGCGCCGGTCGGAGATGGACCGGCCGGAGACGATCGAGGAGACCGCCGAGCTGGTCACCGCCGCCGGTGGCGCCGGCATCGCGGTCCAGGTCGACCACCTGGTTCCCGAGCAGGTCCGCGACCTGGTCGACCGGATCGACGCCGAGCAGGGCCGGCTCGACGTGCTGGTCAACGACATCTGGGGCGCCGAATCGCACATCACCTGGAACACGCCGCTGTGGGAGCAGCCGCTGGACGACGGCCTGCACGCGCTTCGGCTGGCGGTGGACACCCACGTCATCACCAGTCACTTCGCGCTGAAGCTGCTGGTCCGCCACCCCGGCGGGCTGGTCGTCGAGGTCGGCGACGGCACCACGGCGTACAACGAGAACAACTACCGGGTCTCGCTCTTCTACGACCTCGCCAAGACCGCGGTCAACCGGCTCGCCTTCGCCCAGGCCCACGAGCTGCGCGAGCACGGCGCGACTGCGGTGGCGGTGACGCCCGGGTGGCTCCGGTCGGAGCTGATGCTGGAGATCTTCGGGGTGACCGAGGAGAACTGGCGGGACGCCACCGCGAGGCAGCCCCACTTCGCCATCTCGGAGAGCCCGGCCTTCGTCGGGCGCGCGGTCGCCGCGATCGCGGCCGACCCGGACCGCGCCCGCTGGAACGGGAAGTCCGTGTCCAGCGGCGAGCTGGCCCAGGTTTACGGCTTCACCGACCTGGACGGCAGCCGACCGGACGCCTGGCGGTACGTGGTGGAGGTGCAGGACCCCGGCAGGCCCGCAGACGCGACCGGCTATCGCTGACCGCCCCGCCACGACTCCCGGTAGAGCCCGGCCGTCCGCTCGGCCGCCCCGGCCAGGCGCGCCCGCAGCTCGGGCGGGTCGAGCACCTCCACCTCCGGCCCGAGCCGCAGCATCAGGCCGTACGCCACCTCGACCGACTCGACGGGCAGCCGGGTGACCGTCCATCCCTGCCCGTCGGGCTCACCGGCGGCGGCCACTGCCTCCTCGTACGCGAAGGGAGCCTCGGCCGCCCAGCGCAGCGCGCGCAGGCCGGCGGCGCTGAGCCGGACGACGACCTCGGCGCGGAGCATGTCGCGCAGGAACGCCTCGGCCTGCTCCCACCAGTAGCCGCCCAGGTCGAACCCCTCGTCCCGCTCGAAGGTCTCCTCGGTCACCTGGACCCCGACCACCCGGTCCACCCGGTACGTCCGGTGGCCGTCGCCGATCCGGCCGACGAGGTACCAGATCCCGCTCTTGAGCACCAGGCCGTACGGCCGCACGGTCCGGGTGACCTCCCGGTCGCCGCGCCGGTAGCACAGCTCGACCACCCGGTCCCGCCAGACCGCCCGGGCCAGCTCGGCCAGCCGCGGTGGCGGCCCGGCCTCCCGGAACCAGCCCGGCACGTCCAGGTGGAACCGCTGTCCGGTCCGCGCCGGGGCGTCCCGCAGGCTGGGCGGGAGCGCGGCCAGCACTTTGAGTTCCGCGGCGGCGACCGCGTCGGCCAGCCCCATGTCGCCGGCCGGGCCGGGCAACCCGGAGAGGAAGAGCGCCTCCGCCTCGTCCCGGGTCAACCCGGTCAGCCGGGTCCGGTAGCCGCCGAGCAGCCGGTACCCGCCGGCCCGGCCCCGGTCGGCGTAGACCGGCACGCCGGCCGCGGAGAGCGCCAGCACGTCCCGGTACACGGTCCGTTCGGAGACCTCCAGCTCGCGGGCCAGCTCGGTCGCAGTCATCGTCTGCCGCGACTGGAGCAACAGGATCAGGGAGATCAGCCGGGAGGCGCGCACCCGCCCATCCTGCCCGTCCAAGGCGGGATCGTCGCCGATCCCCGTCCGGCCGCTCCAGCCGGTGCGACGTGCGGGCGGCCACTAGGCTCTGCCGTCGTGAACGCAACCCGCCTCGCCGCGCCCGTGACCGGTGCCGTCGGTCGCTTCCTCGCCGGCGCCGGCCTGCTCCTGCGCGGCCTCGGCCTCTATGTCCGTAGCCCCGGGCTGGTGCTGCTCGGCATCGTGCCCGCGCTGATCTCCGGCGCGCTCTTCGTGGCCGGGTTCGCCACCCTGGCGTACTTCGTGGACGACCTGGCCGCGCTGGTCACGCCGTTCGCCGACGACTGGCCGGAGACCGCCCGCGGCCTGGTCCGGGTGATCGCCGGACTGGCCTTCCTCGGGCTGGGCGGCCTGATCGGGGTGCTCACCTTCACCGCCGTCACGCTGGCCATCGGTGACCCGTTCTACGAGAAGATCTCCGAGCGGGTGGAGGAGCGGTACGGCGGCGCGCCCGGCGCGGTCGACGTGCCCTTCTGGGCCTCGCTGCGCCGCAGCGTCGTCGACTCGCTGCGGCTGGTGGCCGTCTCGGTGCTGGTCGGCATCCCGCTCTTCGCGGCCGGCTTCATCCCGGTGGTCGGCCAGACCGTCGTGCCGGTGATCGGGGCGGCGGTGGGCGGCTGGTTCCTCGCCCTGGAACTGGTCGGCGCGCCCTTCTACCGACGGGGGATGCGGCTGCCGCAGCGCCGGGCCATCCTGAAGGCGGACCGGCCGACCGCGCTCGGCTTCGGGGTGGCGGTCTTCGTCTGCTTCCTGATCCCGTTCGGCGCGGTGCTGATCATGCCGGCGGCCGTTGCCGGAGCCACCCTGCTCGTCCGCCGTTCGCTGGGCCAGTCCATCGAGGAGCGCTGACATGGAGATCACCCTGGTCCAGGGGGACAGGCCGTCGCCACCACGGCCGGGGACCTGCCGGCCCGCTGGGTGATCCACACGGTCGGCCCGGTCTGGTCCGGCACCGAGGACCGGTCGGCGCTGCTGCGCGACTGCTACGCCAACAGCCTCCGGGTCGCCGACGAGCTGCGCGCGGCCACGGTCGCGTTCCCGCTGATCTCCGCCGGCATCTACGGCTGGCCGGTCGACGACGCGGTACGGCAGGCCCTGTCGGTGCTGCGCGCCGCCACGCCGACGACCGTCACCGAGGCACGGCTGGTGCTTTTCGACGCGGAGACCTACTCGACCGCCGAGCGGATCCACGCCGCCGGTTGAGCCGGTCAGGAGAGCGTCCGCAGGCAGGACCACTGGGACGCCACCGGCCGGTAGCCGAGCCCCTCGTTGACCGCCAACATCGGCGCGTTCGCCTCGTCGTTGGAGGTGTAGGCGACGCGTACCCCGTCGGCGGCGGCCCGGTGCAGCGCGGCCCGCTTTGCCAGCCGGGCCAGCCTGCGCCCCCGGTACGCCGGCAGCGTCGCGGTCATGTCCGACCACATCCGGTCCCCGTCCCGCTTGACCAGGCTGAACGCCACGAGTTCGCCGTCGATCTCGACGGCCGTGCTGACCTGCCGGTCCAGGCCCACGTTGTCCCAGACCTCATAGCGCCAGTTGGCGTAGCTGACCGCGTCGGAGGGCGCGTCACCCGGCTCGTCCGCGCTGGCCGCGACGTAGGTGGCGTGCAGGCGGCGCGGATCGAGTTCGGTCAGGGCGCGCAGCCGTACCCCGGCCGGGTGGTCCGGCGGTGGCGGCGCGGCCCGGAGGTCGAGTGCGGAGTATCGCAGCTCCCGGCTCGGCTCGAAGCCACGCTTGCGGGCGAACGGCAGCGACGCGGTCAGCGCCCAGGTCCGTACCCGGCGGACACCGAGGGCAGTGAGGTGCTCCATCGCCTCGGCCAGCAGTGCGTCGCCGATTCCGTGGCCCCGGTGGTCCGGGTGGACGTGCAGCATCGCCACCTCGCCGAAGTCCGCCTCCGAGGTCCGGCCGTTGCGGTACGCCGACACCCAGCCGACGACCCGACCCTCCACCTCGGCCACG
The DNA here is from genome assembly GCA_016802835.1 of Micromonospora sp. ATA32. Lineage (GTDB taxonomy): Bacteria > Actinomycetota > Actinomycetes > Mycobacteriales > Micromonosporaceae > Micromonospora. The sequence goes on from JAEVHO010000006.1 coordinate 7,772, forward strand.
AACGCGGTCCACTCCTCGCCGGGCGGCGGTTCGGCGATCATCCGGCGGGTCGACTCGACCCCGCGTACCAGGTACGGGTGGACGAGTGCCCGCAGCGCCACCACGGCCGGCGCATCGTCGGGTCGGGCGGTACGGATCAGCATTCAGGCCGCCCCCGTACGGCGGCGACCGCCTCGACCTCGACGAGCTGGTCGGGGTAGCCGAGCACGTGGATCAGGTGAAGGGCGTCGGTCACCGGGCGACGGTAGCGTCTGTCGATCTGCTGCGCGACGGAATTAGCACCGGTCGGTCAGCGGTCGTCGTCGCCTTCGCCGGCCAGCTCAGGACGGTGCTTGGCGATCCACTTCTCCACATCCGAGGCGCGCCAGACCTTGCCCTGTTGAAGCTCGGCGATCGGCTCGGGAAACGACCGGTGCGACGTGATGGCGTAGACACGCTGCCGGCTGATTCCGCCCAGCCGCATCCGGATCTCGTGTGCGCCCATCAGTCGCATACCCGCGACCGTAGGCGCGCGTCAACGGTCGCTCGTCAACTTGTCGCGGAGCAACATGCGCCAGGTTCTTGACGTGTACTGTTGTCATGAGTCAACGTATTGGCATGTTCACGAAGCGCACTGACCTCGTACCCATGGCTCCTCGGCATCGCCGGGACCGGCGTCGGCTCTGGCGGGCGCTGTACCTGCGGGTGGTCGTGGCCGTGTCCAGACCGGTGGCGGTCGCGGTGAGCACGGAACCGCCACCGCACCTGGCGGTGCGTCCGCTCTGGCTCTGCCGGGCCTGCGCGGCGCCGTGGCCCTGCGGGCCGCCCGCCGGCATCTCCGCCGGGAGTACGCGCCGGATCGCGTCGGACTCTCGGTCTACCTGGCCGGTGTGTTGTACGAGGCGACCGCCGACCTGCTCGCGCTCGGAACCGAGGTGACACCGAAGGAACTGTTCGAGCGCTTCCTTGCCTGGACCCGACCGACCGTTTCCACCGGTACGGCCCGGCGGGCTCCGACGCGGTGAACTCCACCGGATGCTCGGGTTGCGCGATGTCGCGGTGTCCCAATGCGGTGTTGCCGCGACCTGCCGCACACCGGCCAATGAAGGAGCGCTCAGGCCGACTCGCGCAGGACCAGTTCGGTGGGCAGCACCAGGGCCTGCTCCACGGTCTCCCCGGCGGCGATCCGCAGCAGCTGCCGGGTCATCTGCCGGCCGAGTTCGAGTATCGGCTGGCGGATGGTGGTCAGCGGCGGCTCGGTATAGGCGGCCGTCTCGATGTCGTCGAAGCCGATCACCGCGACGTCGTCCGGCACGCGCCGCCCGGCCTCGCGGAGCGCCCGCAGGGCGGCGTGCGCCATCAGGTCGGAGGCGGCGAAGACCGCGTCCAGGTCGGGGTGCTCGGCGAGCAGCTGACGCATCGCCGCCGCCCCGGACTCCCGGGTGAAGTCCCCGGTCGCCACCAGTTCCGGCAGCCCCGCCTCGGCCACCACGTCGCGGTAGCCCTCGAGCCGCTCGATGCCGGCGACCATGTCCTGCGGCCCGGAGATCGTGGCGATCCGGCGCCGGCCGCTGTCGATCAGGTGCCGAATGGCCCGGTGCACCCCGCCGACGTGGTCGACGTCGACGTACGGCACCTCCGCGCCGTCGAGCGGGCGACCGCTGCACACCACCGGGATGCCCAGCCGGGCCAGCCGGCCGGGCAGCGGGTCCTCGCCGTGCAGCGAGGCGAAGAGCACCCCGTCCACGTGCCGCCCGGTGGTGTACCGCTCCACCCGGTCGTGCCCGGCCGGCGAGCCCGCCAGCATCAGCACCAGCTGCTTGTCCGCCGCCTCCAACTCCTGGGCCGCCCCCCGGATGATCCCGGGGAAGACCTGGTCGTCGGAGAAGACCCGGGTCGCCGCCTCGGGCAGGACCAGCGCGACCGAGTCGGTCCGCTGGGTGACCAGGCTGCGGGCGGCCAGGTTCGGCACGTACCCCAGCTCCGCTACCGCCGCGCGGACCGCCTCCTGGATCGGGCCGGCGACGGTGGTGGAGCCGTTCACCACCCGGGACACGGTCGCCCGGGAGACCCCGGCCCGCCTGGCCACCTCTTCGAGCGTCGGCCGTTGCGCCGTCGTCATCGCCGCCTCCACCAGATCGTCACAGCCCGTTGCGGGAGATCACCTCCTGGTACCAGCGGGCGCTCTCCTTCGGTGTGCGTCGCTGGGTCAGGTAGTCGACGTGCACGATCCCGAACCGCTTGCGGTACCCCTCGGCCCACTCGAAGTTGTCCAGGAATGACCATACGAGATAGCCCCGCAGGTCCACGCCCCGGGCGATCGCCTCGTGCGCGGCCCGCAGGTGCCCGTCGAGGTAGGCGACCCGGTCGGTGTCGGACACCCACCCGGTGACGTCCGGGCCTTCGGTGCCGGTCTTGTCGGGGAACGCCGCCCCGTTCTCGGTGATCAGCATCGGCAGCCCCGGGTAGTCCGTGGCGATCCGCTCCAGCAGCCGGGTCAGCCCGGCCGCCTCGATCATCCAGCCCATGTCGGTCAGCGGCCCGACCGGCGGCAGGAACTCCACCGCCCCGTCGGTGCCCGGGTACGCGCCCCCCGCCCCCGGCCCCGTCGGCCGGCCCGCCACGTAGGTCGGCTGGTAGTAGTTGATGCCCAGCAGGTCGATCGGGGCGGCGATCACCTTCTCGTCCCCGTCCCGGATGAACGACGGCCGCACCATCCGGCTCACGTGCTCCAAGCACGTCGTCCGGGTAGCCGGCGCCGGTCAGCGGGTCGAGGAAGATCCGGTTCTGCAGCCCGTCGACCAGGCGTACCGCGGCGGCGTCGGCGGCGCTCTCCGGGTCCGCGGGGCGGACGTCGGCCGGGTTGAGGGTGATGCCGACGACCTCCGCGCCGGCCGAGCGCAGCGCCCGGGCCGCCAGGCCGTGCCCGAGCAGCAGATGGTGTACGGCGGTGAAGGCCGCCCCCGCGTCCTGCTCGCCGGGCGCGTGCACCCCGTTGCCGTACCCCAGGTAGGCCGAGCACCACGGCTCGTTGAGGGTGGTCCAGGTGCGGACCCGGTCGCCGAGCCGGGCGTACACCGCGGTGGCGTACGTGGCGAGGTGCTCGGCGGTCTCCCGGTTGGTCCAGCCGCCCCGGTCCTGCAACGTCTGCGGCAGGTCCCAGTGGTAGAGCGTGATGACCGGGTCGATGCCGCGGCGCAGCAGCTCGTCGACCAGGCGGTCGTAGAAGTCCAGCCCGCGCGGGTTGACCGGGCCGGTGCCGTCGGGCTGGATCCGCGGCCAGGCGACCGAGAAGCGGTACGCCTGAAGCCCCAGCTCCGCCATCAGGGCCACGTCGTCGGCGTACCGGTGGTAGTGGTCGCAGGCGACGTCGCCGGTGTGTCCCTGGTACACCTTCCCCGGCGTACGGCTGAAGGTGTCCCAGATGGACGGGCCGCGACCGTCGTCGCGGGCCGCGCCCTCGATCTGGTACGCCGCGGTGGCGGCGCCCCAGACGAAGTTCTCGGGAAATCGGAGATTGCTCAAGCCTTGACCGCACCTTCCATGATCCCGCCGATGATCTGGCGGCCGAACAGGATGAAGACCAGCAGCAGCGGGAGCGTGGCGATGGCCGTTCCGGTGAACACCTGCGACATGTCCTGGTAGTAGCCGTCGGAGAGCGCCCGCAACGAGAGCTGCACCGTTGGATTCTCGGGGTCGTTGAGCACAGCGTACGGCCAGAGGAAATCGTTCCAGGTGGTCATGAAGGTGAGCAGCCCCAGCACGGCGGCGGCCGGGCGCAGCGCCGGCAGCACCACGTTCCAGTAGATCCGCGCGGTGCCGCAGCCGTCCATCCGGGCCGCCTCGATCAACTCGGTGCTGACCGCCTGGCCGGCGTACTGCCGCATCATGAACACCCCGAACCCGGTGACCAGCGCCGGCACGATCACCGCCGGCAGCCGGTCGTTCCAGTTCAGTTTCGTCATCAGCAGGTACAACGGGATCACCCCGAGCTGGGTCGGCACCATCATCGTCGCGATGATCACCAGCAGCAGCGCGTTGCGCCCCCGGAACCGCAGCTTGGCGAAGGCGAACCCGGCCAGCGTGGAGAAGAAGACCACCGAGACCGTCACCGTTCCGGCCACGATCGCCGAGTTGATCAGACCGGTGAGGAAGTACGCGTCGGTGTTGTCGAAGAGCCGGGCGATGTTCGCGCCCAGATTCCCGCCCGGGGTGACCGGTGGGGGCACCTGCCCCATCGCGTCGCTGGACCGGCTGGCCACCACGAACATCCAGTAGATCGGGAAGATCGACAGGAGGGCGGTGACCGCCAGCGCCGCGTAGGTGAGCCGGTTGGCGGACCAGAGCCGGCTCACAGGACGTCCTCCTTGCCCGCCCCGCCGCCGAGCCGGCGGAGGATCAGCACGTTGATCGCCGCGACCACCGCGATCAGCGCGAAGAGCAGCCAGGCGACGGCCGAGCCGTAGCCGAAGTTGTAGTGCGGCGCGAAGGCGTTCTCGAACATGTACATGGTCACCGTCTGCGATTCGCGTAGCGGCCCGCCACGGATGGCGTTGGTGCCGGAGTGGAAGAGCCGGGGCTCGGTGAAGAGCTGGAGCCCACCGATGGTGGAGATGATGACGGCGAAGATGATCGTCGGCTTGAGCAGCGGGACGGTGATCGACCAGAACTGCCGGGACCGGTTGGCGCCGTCGATGGAGGCGGACTCGTACAGGTCGCGCGGGATGGCCTGCATGGCGGCCAGGAAGATCAGCGCGTTGTAACCGGTCCACCGCCAGTCGACCATGGCCGAGATGGCCACCCAGGAGGCGACCCGGTTCGACTTCCAGTCGATCCCGCCGATCCCGACCACGTCGAGCAGCCAGTTGACCATGCCGAACTCGCGGCCGAAGAGTACGGCGAAGACGATGGCCACGGCGGCGGTCGAGGTGACGTTGGGGATCAGCACGGCCATCCGCCAGGTGGTGCGCGCCCGGAGTTGGCGGTTGAGCAGGTTGGCCAGCCAGAGCGCGGCGAGCAGCTGCGGCACGGTGGAGATGACGAAGATGCCGAGGGTGTTGACGACCGCGTGCCAGAAGTCGGGATCGGCCATCAGCTGGGTGTAGTTCCGCGCGCCGACGAAGGGGTGGTCGGAGCCGAGCAGGTCCCAGTCGTGCAGCGACACCCAGAAGGTGTACGCCAGCGGGTAGACCCCGAAGACCCCGAAGAGCAGGAAGAACGGGGCGATGTAGAGGTAGGGCGAGTAGCGCGTGTCGAACCGGCTGAGCCGGACCCTCCCGGCATGCCGGCCGGTACGCGGCCCCGGCAGCACCGGCGGCCGGGCGTCGAGCTGAACAGCCATCGGCCGTCCCTCCTTTCCGCTCCTCCCCGCTCCCGTCGATCCAGGGCGTTTCGTCGCTGTTCGATCTCCGATCACAGCGATTCGCCCTGGAGCGACGGGGAGTGCGGGAGGGCTACTTGGCGGCGGCCTTCTTGGCGTTCGTCACGGCGTCGGTCCAGCCCTGGGCGGGGTTGCGCTGACCCAGCTCCACCGTGCGGACGGCGTTCTCCACCTCGGTGCGGACCGCCTGGTTCTTCGGGCCCATGTAGACCGGCTTCAGGCTCTTCGCCCCGGCGGCGAAGATCTTGCCGACCGGCGCTGCCGAGAAGTACGGGTTCGTGGAGCTCGCGATCGCCGGGTCGTCGAGCGCCTGCGGCGACGACGGCAGCGGGCCCTTGGCCTTGAACGCGCCGATCTGACCCTTGGCGCTGGTCAGGAACTTCGCCAGCTCGATCGCCTCGGCCTGGTGCTTGCCCTGCTTCGGCACCGCCAGGTACGACCCGCCCCAGTTGCCGCCGTTGCCGGGCACCTGGGCGATGTCCCACTTGCCCTTGGCAGCCGGCCCGGCGTTGCCCTCGATGACGCCGGTCATCCAGGCCGGGCAGGCGATGGTGGCGAACTTGGCCTGCTTGAAGGCCGAGACCCACTCCTCGGACCAGGCGCCGTACTTGCCGGACAGGCCCGAGTCGATGATGTCCATCGTGGTGTCGTAGGCCTGGCGGACGGCCGGGTTGCTGTCGACCACCAGGTTGTCGCTGGTGTCGTAGTAGCTGTAGCCCTGCGCGTTGCCGGCGCTCTGCAGCAGGATGGTGTTGAAGGTGTTGGTCGCGGCATCCAGGAACGACGCCCCGGTGTTCGCCGCCTTGAACTTCTCACCGACCTTGACGTAGTCCTGCCAGGTCGGCCAGAGCTTCGACACGGCGTCCCGCTCGGTGGGGAGCCCGGCCTTGGCGAACAGGTCGGTGCGGTAGCAGATCGCCATGCCGCCGACATCGGTGCCGAGCCCGATCAGCTGCTTGCCGTCGGCGGTCATGCCGCCGTTCCACTTCCACTCGAGGAAGTTGCCCTTGAGGTCGGCGGCGCCGTGGTCGAGCAGGTTGACGAAGTTCTGCGGGTTGGCCTTGTACTCGACCAGCAGCCCCTCCTCGATGGCGACCACGTCGCCCGCGCCCTTGCCGGCGGCGAGCCACTGGGTGAGCTTCGGCGAGTACTCGTCGAGGTTGCCGCCGGTGCCCCGCTCGACGATCTTCACGCCGGGGTGGCTGGCCATGTACTCCTGGTAGAGCTGTTCGTAGCCGAACTGGCCGAAGACGTCCACGGTCAGCGTGACCGGGCCGTCCGCGGCGGGCTCGTCCCCGCCGCAGCCGGCGGTGGTGAGCAGTGCGGTGGCGGCGACAACGGCAACCGCCGCCATGCGGCGGCGCGCAAAAAGACCCATCTCTATTCGGACCTCTCAGGTCGTACGGGTGGTGGGGGGCGTGCTGAGAGAGCGCTCTCACGAAAGGGTGGGGGAGGTCACGGTCGATGTCAAGAGAGCGCTCTCAGACCGTTACCTGAGAGGCGGTCCGGTGATCCGGGCGCGGCGCGCTTTGGCGCGGTGGGGGTGCGTCAGCTGGTGCGGAGGCCGTCGAGCAGGGTGCGGTCGCCGGTCACGGCCAGGGTGTCGAAGCTGACCCGGCCCCACAGGGCGAGCTCCAGGTCGCTCGCGGTGGCGGCGACCTGCGCCCGGGCGTGGTGGTCGTCGTGGTCGAAGATGGTGGCGGTGTCGAGCAGGGCCACCCCCTGGCCGCGCAGTCGCAGGTACCACTCCTGGGCGGCGTCGGTGGCGGTGAGCTGCACGACCCCGTGCCACTGGCCGGGCGTCCGGCGCCGGCCCGCGGGCAGCCAGGTGTCCAGCACCTCGCTCACCCCGTCGGCGGCGAGCTTCGCCTCGACCGGCTCGCCGGCCGCGATGGCGAGTTGGGCGTCCCACCGGTGGATCGCGGTCTCGTGCGCCATCCGACGCGGCCAGAAGCCGGCCTTCTTCGGCTGCGGCGCCCAGTTCCACGCCGGGGCCTCCGGGTCGAGCCCGTCGAACAGGTTCATCAGCTGGTCGTACCCGTGCTGCCAGAGCTGGAGCGGGGTGGCGCCGGCGGGAAGGTCGACGTCCGCCGGGCGGCCCGTCGGCCGGGTGGTGGCGCCTGAGCCGGCGAACGAGTGCACCCAGTGGTAGATCCGGGCGAGGTGCAGGGTGAGATCGGCGACCGTCCAGCCAGGACAGGACAGCACCGGTGTCTCCGCCGGGGCCTCGGCGACGGCAGCGGCGAACGCCGGCCCCTCCATCCTGAGCGCGCCGATCCAGAAGTCCTTGGTGCCGTGCAGTCTGCTCATCGCGATCCTCCAGGGCGACCGGGCCACCAGTGGGTGCCGCGGCTTCCCCTCAGCCTAGGGTGAAAGGCGTGTCAGACGTTAGTGCCCAACCGACAACCGAAGCCGATCCCGCCGACCCGACCACGTTGGCGAGGTACACCACTCTGCGCCTCGGTGGCCCGGCGGGCCGGCTCGAAACCGCTGCCAGCGCCGAAGAGATCGTACAAAAGGTGCAGGCAGCGCAGCGACGGGACGAGCCGGTCCTCATCCTCGCAGGGGGCAGCAACGTCGTGATCGGCGACGCCGGCTTCCCCGGCACGGTCGTCCTGGTCCGCTCGCGCGGGCTCACGGTGGTCGCCGAGGACGCCGGGACGGTCACCGTACGGGTCGAGGCGGGGGAGCCCTGGGACGACCTGGTCGCCACCACCGTCGCCAGCGGTTGGTCCGGGCTGGAGTGCCTCTCCGGCGTCCCCGGCTCCACCGGAGCGACCCCGATCCAGAACGTCGGCGCGTACGGCCAGGAGGTCGCCGAGACCATCACCGGCGTCCAGGTGTACGACCGCAGCGACGGCAGCGTGGGCCGGATCGACGCCGCCGACTGCGGGTTCGCCTACCGGGGCAGCATCTTCAAGTACAGCGACCGCTGGGTGGTGCTCTCGGTCGACTTCCGGCTCGAACGTTCGCCGATCTCCGGCCCGGTCCGCTACGCCGAGCTGGCCCGCGCGCTCGGGGTCGAGGTCGGTGACCGGGTGCCGCTCGCCGACGCCCGCGCCACGGTGCTGCGGCTGCGCGCCGGCAAGGGCATGGTGCTCGACGCGGCCGACCCGGACACCTGGTCGGTGGGCTCGTTCTTCACCAACCCCGTGCTGGAACGGTCGGCGTACGAGCTGCTCCGGGAGCGTGCCGCGGACCTGGGTGAGCCGCCGTCCTGGTTCGGCGCCGGCGATGTGGTCAAGGTCAGCGCCGCCTGGCTGATCGACAAGGCCGGCTTCGCCAAGGGCCACCCGGGCCCGGAGGGAGTGGCGATCTCCAGCAAGCACACCCTCGCCCTGACCAACCGCTGCGGGGACGCCAGCACCGCCGCCCTGGTCGAACTGGCCCGGGAGATCCGCGACGCCGTCCACGACCGCTTCGGCGTGACCCTCCACCCCGAGCCCGTCCTCATCAACTGCACCATCTGACCCCCCGCGATCTGACCGCCGGCCGATCTTGCACTTCCTGCCCGGGCAAAGCTCTTGAACGCCGCGGAATCAGGGCCCGAGGTGCACGATCGCCGAGGGGTCCCATTAGGGGTGGGGGTTGGCGGGCCAGGCGATGGTCAGTTCGCCCAGGCGCCAGCGGCGGGGCGGTCGAGGATGGGCCAGCCGGCCTCCCGCAGCGCGGTGACGGCTCGCCAGCCAGCGCTGCCGGGGGCCGAACGGGGCGTACGCCGGCGGGCGGCCCGCCAGGCGTCGTCGAGGGCCCGGATCAGGTCGTGCACCGGCTCGCCGGGGACGTTGCGGTGGATCAGGGCCTTGGGCAGGCGCTCGGCGAGCTCGGCGGGGCGGTCCAGGGTGGTGAGCTTCGCGGCCAGGGTCAGCGAGCGCGGACCGTCGGCATCGATCAGCAGCCAACCGCCGAGCCGGCCCAGCTCATCGCAGGTGCCCTCGACGAGCAGGCCGCCCGGGGCCAGCGCGCTGGTCATCGTCCGCCAGGCGTCGGCGACCTCGCTCTCGTCGTACTGTCGCAGCACGTTGAAGGCGCGGACCAGGGCGGGGCGCAGCCCGGCCAGCTCGAAGCCGCCCCGGGCGAAGGTCAGCCCGGGCGGGTCGGCGGCGGGCGCGGCGGCGGCGACGCGTACCGGATCGACCTCCAGCCCGACCACCCGGACGTCGGCGCGGACCCGGGCGCGAGCCGGGCGCGCAGCTCGACGGCTGTGACCGGGGTGGCGCCGTAGCCGAGGTCGACCACCAGCGGATCCGCCGCCGCGCGCAGCCGGTCGCCGCAGGTCTCGACGATCCAGTTGTCCACCCGGCGGAGCCGGTTGGGGTTGGTCGTCCCCCGGGTGACCACCCCCGACGGACGCCGCTGGGCCATCTCAGCCACCTCGCGTTCGCGACTGCGGGGCTCGCAAGCCCGGCTCACTCCTCGTGCTTCACAGAACCCGGTGCACCTTGTGCTGGGCGGCCTGGGCCAGCGGACGGACCACCAGCCGGTCCACATTGACGTGCTGCGGGCGCGTCGCGCACCAGGCGATGCAGTCGGCGACGTCCTCGGCGACCAACGGTTCGGCCACCCCGGCGTAGACCGCCGCCGCCCGCTCGCCGTCGCCGCCGAACCGGACCAGCCCGAACTCCTCGGTCTTCACCATCCCCGGGTCGATCTCGATCACCCGGACCGGGCGGCCGCAGAGCTCCAACCGCAGCGTGCCGGCGATCGCGGTCTGGGCGTGCTTGGCGGCGGCGTATCCACCGCCGCCCTCGTAGGCGGTGAAGCCGGCGGTGGAGCTGACGATGACGATGGTGCCCGCGCCGGAGGCCTCGAGGGCGGGCAGCAGCGCCTGGGTGACCCGGAGCGTGCCGAGCACGTTCACGTCGTACATCCACTGCCAGTCGCCGACGGACCCCGACTCCACCGGGTCGAGCCCGCGGGCGCCTCCGGCGTTGTTGACCAGCAGGGTGACCGGCCCGGGCGCCCGGGCGGCCGCCTCGGCCAGGCCGGCGACCGACTCGTCGGAGGTGACGTCGCAGGCCACCGCGGTGGCGACGCCGCCGGCCGCCTCGATCTCGGCGACCAGCTCGGCCAGTCGGTCGGTACGTCGGGCGGCGGCGAGCACGTGGAAGCCCTCGGCGGCCAGCCGGCGGGCGGCGGCCGCGCCGATCCCGCTGGAGGCCCCGGTGACGATCGCGACAGAGGTCATCCGGCCATTGTCTCCCGAGCCGCCGGGCCCGTGCCGCCGGCCGGGACCGCCGGTATCGATGAGGTCGGTCACGCCGGAGGATGGCCCCGGCGCATTTCCGAACCGCGATGGGGAAGATGACGTCCGGCGCGGAGGTTGTCCGAGAAGCGCCGGTCGTGCGGGACGGCATCAACCGTGACAGAGGGAGCGGACGTGGCGGAATTGCACACCGGTGTCGGTCGTCAGCGGGGTGCCCAACCGTGGCCGCGGCCCCGGCGGATCGCGACCCTGTCGGTGCACACCTCGCCGCTGCACCAGCCGGGCACCGGCGACGCCGGCGGCATGAACGTCTACATCCTGGAGGTCGCCCGGCGACTCGCCGAGGCCGACGTGGAGGTGGAGATCTTCACCCGGGCCACCTCGGGCGACCTGCCCCCGGTGGTCGAGATGGCCCCCGGCGTGCACGTCCGGCACATCACCTCCGGCCCGCTCGAGGGGCTGACCAAGGAGGAGCTGCCCGGCCAGCTCTGCGCCTTCACCGCGGGCGTGCTGCGCGCCGAGGCGGCCCGCCCGCCGGGCCACTACGACCTCATCCACTCGCACTACTGGCTCTCCGGCCAGGTCGGTTGGCTGGCCAAGGAGCGCTGGGGGGTGCCGCTGGTGCACACCGCGCACACCCTGGCGAAGGTGAAGAACGCCCAGCTCGCGGCCGGCGACCGGCCGGAGCCCAAGGCGCGGGTGATCGGCGAGGAGCAGGTGGTCGCCGAGGCCGACCGGCTGGTCGCCAACACCAAGGTGGAGGCCGGCGACCTGATCGAACGGTACGACGCCGACCCGACCCGGGTCGCCGTCGTCGAGCCCGGCGTCGACCTGGACCGGTTCCGGCCCGCCGCCGGGGACCGGGCCGCTGCCGCGCTCGCCGCCCGTCGCCGGCTGGGCCTGCCCACAGACGGGTACGTGGTGGCCTTCGTCGGTCGGATCCAGCCGCTGAAGGCGCCGGACGTGCTGGTCCGCGCCGCCGCCGCGCTGCGCGAGCGGGAACCCGCGCTCGCCGACGAGTTGACCGTGGTGATCTGCGGCGGTCCCAGCGGCAGTGGCCTGGACCGGCCGACCGCGCTGATGGAGCTCGCCGCCTCGCTCGGCGTTGCCGACCGGGTGCGCTTCCTGCCGCCGCAGACCGGCGACGACCTGCCCGCCCTGTACCGGGCCGCCGACCTGGTCGCGGTGCCGTCGTACAACGAGTCGTTCGGCCTGGTCGCCCTGGAGGCACAGGCCTGCGGTACGCCGGTGCTGGCCGCCGCCGTGGGGGGGCCTGGTGACCGCGGTGCGGGACCAGGTCAGCGGGGTGCTCATCGACGGCCACGACCCGGTCGACTGGGCCCGTACGCTGGCCCGGCTGCTGCCGGACCGGGAGCGCCGGGCCAGCCTCGCCCGGGGTGCCGAGCGGCACGCCCGCAACTTCTCCTGGCAGCGGACCGTCTCCGGGCTGCTCGCCGTCTACGGCGAGGCGATCTCCGAGCACCGCGGCCGGCTCGCCTCCGAACTGGCCGGTGACCCGGCCCTCTCCTGCTCCTGGTGACGGCGGGGCGGTGCGCCTGGTGACGGGGGCGCCCGTGCTCCTGGTGACGGCGTGGCCCGTGTCCCGGGTTGGCCGGCCACCCGTCGTGGAACGGCCTTAGGGTGCGGTCCGTCGGGCGACCGTAGAGTGGGGCCGATGAGCGCGAAGAGCGACGTTGCCGCCCTGATCGAGTCGGTCTGCGCCGAGCGGGAGCTCGACTGCGAGTCGACCGGCGACGGGGCGTACGCGGTCACCCTGCCCGGCACCCACAAGCTCAAGACGGTCTGCAACCTGATCGCCGGCGAGCACGCGCTGCGGGTCGAGGCGTTCGTGATGCGCCAGCCGGACGAGCGGCGCGAGGAACTCTGGGCCTGGCTGCTGCAACGCAACGCCCGGATGTACGGGGTGTCGTTCTCCATCGACGCGGTCGGCGACGTCTACCTGACCGGCCGGGTCAACCTGCGCGGGGTCGACGCGGACGAGCTGGACCGGCTGCTCGGGGCGGTGCTGACGTACGCCGACGAGTCCTTCGACACCATGCTGGAGATCGGCTTCGGCACCGCGATCCGCCGGGAGTGGGAGTGGCGGGTGAAGCGGGGCGAGTCCACCGCCAACCTGGCCGCGTTCGCGCACCTCTTCGAGCCGTCCACCACCGGTGGGCCCGTCGCCGACAGCGCCTCCGCGAGCGCCTCGCCCTCCGACGACGCGCCTGTGGGTGGGAGCCCGGCGGGCGCAGATCCGACTCCGGCCGGCACCTGAGGTTCGGACCCGTTCTGACGGGTATGCCGCACCGCGCGGTGCGGCACTGGGACCCACCGCCAGCCGAGGACGGACTGTCGAGGAGCGTGAGCGTCCCATGGCTCAGCGGAACAGCTCAGGTCGCGGCGGGACTGCGACCAGGACCAAACAGCAACCGGGCAACCAGACGCCGAACACGCCGGGCGTCTCCGAATCCGAGATCTCCCGGATGCGGGTGGACGACATCCGGGGCCAGCTCCGGCGGCGCGGGGTGTCCGGCATCTCCGCGCTGCGCAAGCCGGAACTGGTGAAGACACTGGCGAGAACCCTGCGGACCGAGAGTCGCGCCGGTGGTGCGGCGCGGGGCAGCACCGGACCCGCCGGCCGCGCCGCCGGCGCGGCCACCGAAGCAGCGCCGTGGCGCGGCCCCGCCGCCGGTCGCGCCGCCGAAGGGATGGCAGGCACCCACGGGATACGTGCCGGTTGCCGTCCGCCGCCGACGGCGCTGGCCCTGTCTGCTGCTGATCGCGCTGGCCTGCTGCTGCGGCTGCCCCGCCTGGTTCGGCAAGCCGATGTGGGAGCAGTACCCGGCCAACGCCGTGCTGCCCGAGCAGGTCGCCGACCTGCGCCTGCGCGACGACAACAGCAGCACGGTGGCCAGCAAGCAGCTGGAGACGCAGGTGCGCCAGGCGCACCTGCTGGCCGAGGACGTCTTCGCCGGCGTCTACGTGACCCCCGACGGCAAGCGGGTGACCGTGTTCGGCGGCACCGGCTTCCGACTCAGCCCGGAGAGCGACGCCGCAGCCGAGCTGGCCCGGCTGAAGCCGCAGTACGAGCTGCAGGACCCGCAGGTGGTCGACACCGGGATCCGCGGCCGGTACGCGCAGTGCGCGGTGGGCCGGTCCGAGGGCACCGACGTGGTGGTCTGCACTTCCGTCGACTACGGCAGCCTCGCCACCGCGGTGTTCACCCGGCTCTCCCTACAGGACAGCGCGACCCTGCTGGAGACCCTGCGGGAAGAGATCGTCAGGCCGCAGCAGAGGTGATTTGTCGCGGCGCTGTTGCCAGGAGGCCGCTGTCGGGAGCCGCGCGAGGCTCAGGACGCGATGGGGGGCTCGCCGCTGACCGGCGGGTGGGCGCGCGGCGGGGCGTAGCGGGGGACGTACTCCTGGCCGGTGAGCTTCTGGATCTCGGCCATCAGCTCGTCGGTGATCGCCCGCAGCGAGGTGCGGTCGTCCGGCCGGCCGGTGAAGTCCAGCGGCTTGCCGAACCGGACGATGATCTTGGCGGCGCCGGGTCGGGGCACGCGGGCGCCGATCGGCTGCGCCTTGTCGGTGCCGATCATGCCGACCGGGATGATCGGCACACCGGCCGCCACCGCCAGCCGGGCCGCGCCGGTCCGCCCCCGGTAGAGCCGCCCGTCCGGCGAGCGGGTCCCCTCCGGGTAGACGGCGACCAGGTCACCGCCCTTGAGCGCCGGGATGGCCGCGTCGAACGCCGACAGCGCCGCCCGACCACCGGCCCGCTCGACCGGGATGGCGCCGAGACCGGTGAGGACGAACTTGGAGAACGCGCCCTTCACCCCGGTGCCCTTGTAGTACTCCGACTTGGCCCAGAAGGCGAGGTGCCGGGGCACCACGGTGCCGAGGAAGAGCTCGTCGGCCACCGAGAGGTGGTTGCCGGCGAAGATCGCGCCACCGGTCGCGGGGATGTGCTCCAACCCTTCCACGGTCGGGCGGAACGCCAACCGCAGCGCGGGCGCCACGGTGAGCTTGCCGATGGTGTAGAGCAGCGGCACTGGTCCTCCGGCGATCGTGCTGAACAGGCGGTGTCACGTTAGCCGACGCCACCGGCGGTCCCCGACCGGGTGGCGGGCGGACCGGCTGGTGGGCGGGCGCGGGGGGCTGTCCCCGCAGCTACCGGGTGGTGGTCCGGCGACGCGGGCGCGCCACCGGACCACCGTCGGTCAGGACCTCATACCCGGCGGACCGAGACCGTCACCCGGTCGCCCTCGCCGACCTCACCGGTGAACCCCTCGATCCCGTCGCCGAAGTCGACGGTGTCGGCCAGCACCTCGCGCGCGACGAAGTCGGTGAACGCCGACACCGCGGCGCGGACCTCCTCGGACGCGGAGACCATCAGCACGATCCGGTCCGAGACGTCCAGGTCGGCGTCCCGGCGGGCCTGCTGGACCACCCGGACCACGTCCCGGGCCAGCCCCTCGGCGGCCAGCTCCGGGGTGACCTGGGTGTCCAGCACGACCACGCCCTCGCCGCCGGGCAGCGGCGCGGAGTTCTCCGCGTCGGCGGCGACGAGGCGCAGCTCGTACTCGCCCTCGGCGAGGGTGACCCCGGCGGCGACCGGGGCGCCCTCGACCAGCTCCCAGTCCCCCGCCTTGACCGCCTTGATCACCTGCTGCACCTGCTTGCCGACCCGCGGGCCGAGCGCCCGGGGCACCACGGTCAGCACCTGCTGGCAGTACGCGGACACGTCGTCGGTGAACTCCACCGCCTTCACGTTGACCTCGTCGGCGACCAGGTCGGCGAACGGACGCAGCTCGGCCGCCAGCGGCGAGGCCACGATCAGCCGGGGCAGCGGCAGCCGGACCCGCAGGCCCTTCGCCTTGCGCAGCGACAGCGCCGCCGAGCAGACGTCCCTGGTGGCGTCCATCGCGGCCACCAGCTCGTGGTCGGCCGGGAAGTCCTGCGCCGACGGCCAGTCGGTCAGGTGCACCGACCGCTCGCCGGTGAGCCCGCGCCAGATCTCCTCGGCGGTCAGCGGCGCCAGCGGCGCCACCACCCGGCAGAGCGTCTCCAGCACCGTCCACAGCGTGTCGAACGCCTCGACGTCGCCCGACCAGAACCGGTCCCGGACGGCGCACGTACCAGTTGGTCAGCGCGTCCAGGAAGGACCGGACGGTGGCGCAGGCGCCGGAGATGTCGTACGCCTCCATCTGCCCCTGGACCGTCTCGACCAGCTCCCGCGTCTTGGCCAGCACGTACCGGTCCAGCAGGCTGCCGGCGGCGGCCGCGCCGGCGGTCGGCTCAGCGTCCACCTTCCGCTTGGCCACGTAGCCGTCGGCGTTGGCGTAGAGCGAGAAGAAGTACCAGACGTTCCACAGCGGCAGCAGCACCTGCCGGACGGCGTCCCGGATGCCCGGCTCGGTGACCGCCATGTCCCCACCGCGCAGCACCGGCGAGGACATCAGCATCCAGCGCATCGCGTCCGAGCGTACGCATCGAAGACGTGGTAGACGTCCGGGTAGTTGCGCAGGCTCTTGGACATCTTGCGCCCGTCCGAGCCGAGCAGGATGCCGTGGCTCAGGCAGTTGCGGAACGCCGGCCGGTCGAACAGCGCGGTGGCCAGCACGTGCATGGTGTAGAACCAGCCGCGGGTCTGCCCGATGTACTCGACGATGAAGTCGCCCGGGTAGTGGTGCTCGAACCAGTCACGGTTCTCGAACGGGTAGTGCACCTGGGCGAACGGCATCGAGCCGGACTCGAACCAGCAGTCCAGCACCTCCGGCACCCGGCGCATCATCGACTTCCCCGTCGGGTCGTCCGGGTTGGGACGGACCAGCTCGTCCACCGCCGGCCGGTGCAGGTCGGTCAGGCGTACGCCGAAGTCCCGCTCGATGTCCGCCAGCGAGCCGTAGACGTCGAGGCGCGGGTAGTTCGGGTCGTCGGACTTCCACGCCGGGATCGGCGAGCCCCAGAACCGGTTCCGGCTGATCGACCAGTCCCGGGCGTTGGCCAGCCACTTGCCGAACGAGCCGTCCTTGATGTGCCCCGGCGTCCAGTTGATCTGCTGGTTCAGCTCGACCATCCGGTCCTTGAAGCGCGTCACCGCGACGAACCAGGACGACACCGCCTTGTAGACCAGCGGGGTGTCGCAGCGCCAGCAGTGCGGGTAGGAGTGGGTGTAGGTGTCCTGCCGCAGCACCACCCCCCGCTCCTTGAGCTCCCGGATCACCGGCTTGTTGACGTCGAAGACCTGCTCGCCCTCGTACGGCGGGACCAGCGCGGTGAACCGGGTGCGGTCGTCCACCGTGACGATGGTCGGGATGCCGGCCGCGTTGCAGACGTTCTGGTCGTCCTCACCGAAGGCCGGGGCCAGGTGGACGATCCCGGTGCCGTCCTCGGTGGTGACGAAGTCGGCGCCGAGCACCTGGTAGGCGTTCTCGCCGGCCTGATCGACCAGGAAGTCGTAGAGCGGGGTGTAGCGCCGCCCGACCAGGTCGGCGCCGCGCACCGTGCCGACCTGCTCGAACCCCTCCAGCTCCTTGGCGTACGCCCCGAGCCGGGCCGCGCCGACCAGGTGCCGCTGCCCGTCGCGCTCCAGCACCGCGTACTCGATGTCCGGGCCGACGGCGAGCGCCAGGTTGGACGGCAGGGTCCACGGCGTGGTGGTCCAGACGCCGAGCCGGACCGGGCCGCGCACCAGCTCGGGGGCGGACTCGTCGGCGGTCAGCCCGAACCACACGGTCAGCGTCGGGTCGTGCCGGTCCCGGTAGACGTCGTCCATCCGGGTCTCGGTGTTCGACAGCGGCGTCTCGCAGCGCCAGCAGTACGCCAGCACCCGGAAGCCCTCGTAGACCAGACCCTTGTCGTGCAGGGTCTTGAAGGCCCACATGACGCTTTCCATGTAGTCCAGATCAAGGGTCTTGTAGTCGTCGGTGAAGTCGACCCAGCGGGCCTGCCGGGTGACGTACCGCTCCCAGTCCTGGGTGAACTCCAGCACCGAGGTACGGCAGGCCTCGTTGAACCGGGCCACGCCGAGGTCGAGGATCTCGGCCTTGCTGGTGATGCCGAGCTGCTTCTCGGCGACCACCTCGGCGGGCAGGCCGTGGCAGTCCCAGCCGAAGCGCCGCTCGACGTGCCGCCCGCGCATGGTCTGGTAGCGCGGCACCACGTCCTTGACGTACCCGGTGAAGAGGTGGCCGTAGTGCGGCAGGCCGTTGGCGAACGGCGGACCGTCGTAGAAGACGTACTCGTTCTTGCCGTCCTCGCCGGTCGACCGGGCCTCGACGCTGGCCTCGAAGGTCTTGTCGGCCGTCCAGTGCTCCAGGACCCGGCGCTCGACCGCGGGCAGGTCCGGGCTCGCCGGGACACCGGCGGCGGTCGGGTCGTGCAACGGATAGGCCATCGGGGGTCGCTCTCCTCGCGCAGCTCACGGTCAGTGGGTCTGCGAGGACGAGCGTCTCCGGGTACGCCTCTCGGCCCGCCCGGGTGGCCCGCGGTACCACCCCGCTTGGCGGTCAGGATCGACCGCCCGCTCGTTGGCCGGCTGTGACGGGCCGGACCCGTCCGGTTCTACTGGGCCGGTTGCCCGGCTGTTCTTCCGGAGGCTCGCCGGTGATGGCCGGGTCGGCGCCTGTATGCCGTCAAGCGTACTCGACCCGGTACGGGGACCGCCGCCGAGTAATCCCACGGCGTGATCCGGATCGAGCTGGACGAACCCTGGCCCGTACCCGGATCGCGATCAGCCGGTGACCATGTCGGCCTGAGATTCGGCCGGAACGGAATTCGTTTCCCCGCCCGCCGTGCGAGCTGTTCGGCCTGCTCGGCCCGAACGGCGCTGGCAAGACCACCACCATCAAGCTGCTGAACACGCTGCTCATCCCGACCGCCGGCACCGCCCGGATCGCCGGCTTCGACGTGGTCACCCAGACCCGGGAGGTCCGCCGGCGGATCGGCTACGTCTTCGGCGGTGACCGGGGCCTGTACGACCAGCTCACCGCCCGGGACAACCTGCGCTACTTCGCCGAGCTGTACGGCGTGCCGGGTCGCGAGCAGCGGCGGCGGATCGCCGAGATGCTCGACCTGGTCCGGCTGGGCCGGGTCACCGCCCGGCAGCCGACCCTCGAGGACGCGTACGTGGCGATCGTGAACCGGGTCGCCGCGCAGCGGGAGCGGCCGGTCGGGGCGGTGGCCGCGTGAGGACGCTGCGGCTCGTCGACGCCGGCAACGGCCTGCTGATCGCGGTCAGCACGCTGACCATCGGCTCGCTGCTGCTCGGGCTGCGGGTGCCGGTGGGCGCCCTGCCCGGACTGCTGCTGACCCTGGCGGTCGCCTCGCTGGCCTGCGGGTTCTTCGGGTTGACCCTGGGCGCCATCGGGCTGCGCTTCCGGGACGTCTGGCTGATCTCCAACGTCTCGGTGGCGCTGCTGCTCCTGCTCACCGGGGCGAACGTCCCCGCCGCCGGGCTGCCGGCCGGGATGCGGGCGGTGGGCCAGGCGTTGCCGATCACCCACGCCGCCGAGGCGGCCCGCCGGCTGGCCGGGGGCCAGGGCTTCGCCGCCGCGGTCCCCGCACTCGCCGCCGAGGCGGCGGTCGGCCTCGGGTACGCCGTGCTGGCCGCCGCCCTGCTCAAGCTCTTCGAAGCCGAGAGCCGCCGCCACGCCTCCCTCGACACGCTCTGAGCCGCCGGGGCGGGTCGGCATCCACCGGCCCGCCCGATCGTCGGCCAGCGGGTGGGGCGGGACCGGCGCCGGGCGGCGCCTTGACTTGCCCCTCCGCCGCTGACCAGAATTCGCCGGGTGACCGCGATCAGTTACGCCGAGTACCGCTCGATGCGACGATTTCCCGCCTTGGACGGACTCCGCGCGATAGCCGCGGTGATCGTCGTCGCCTTCCACTTCGGGGGGCAGGAGTGGCGCTGGGTCTCCGGCTGGGTGGGCGTCCAACTGTTCTTCGTGCTGTCCGGGTTCCTGATCACCACTCTGCTGCTGCGGGAGGAGGAAGGGCGGGGAAGGATCTCGCTGCGTTCCTTCTACATCCGCCGCTTCTTTCGGATCCTGCCGGTCTACTTCGTGGTGCTCGCCGCGACGTACGCCGTCGCCCACCTCAACGGCACCGGGGCGAAGGTGCGCGAGTCGATGCCGTACTACCTGCTCATGGTCAACGAGTTCGCGCCGAACTCGGCGTTCCTGCACTCGTGGACGATCGCCATCGAGCAGAAGTTCTACCTGGTCTGGCCGGTGCTGGCCTTCGTCGTCGTCACCGGCGCCGTCCGCCGCCGGATCGCGGTGACGCTCCTGGCCATCGCCGGCCTGGTGGCGATGATCCCGCACGCGACCGACTGGCCCTACTGGCCGATCCACTACGTGTCGATCCTGGTGGGCTGCCTGTTGGCGATCGTCATGCACTATCCCCGGGGATATGCGCTCGTCCGGCCGTTGACCCGGCCTGTGGTGTCCGTCGCTGTGCTGATCGGGTTCGTCGCGGTCCACCTGTCGCTGCCATTCTGGCCGCCCGCCGAGGACGGCCAGTCGGAGCTGATGATCGCGGTCTACGCGGTGGCGGTGGCCCTGCTGCTTCCCGCGATGCTCGCCCCCGGACTGCCGACCAAGGCGCTCTCCTGGCGGCCGCTGGTGTTCGTGGGCGAGCGCTCCTACTCGCTCTACCTGGTCCAGTACCTCGCCGCGAAGACCGCGATCGGACTGGTGCCGGCGTTCGCCGCGCACGGGACCCGGTTGTTCCTCGCCACCACCGTGATCGGTCTGCTCGCCGCCGACCTGCTGTTCCGGTGGGTGGAACAGCCGATGATCGTCGTTGGACGCCGGATCGCAGGGAAGGGCAGGACGGTCCCGGCGCTTCCGACCCGCGCCAGCACACCGCTGCCGACCGTATCCGGGGAGCCGGTCACATCCGGTGCGCGGACCGTGCCCGGAGTGCCGGTCACATCCGGTGCGCGGACCGTGCCCGGGGTGCCGACCGACGCCCACCAGGCGACCGCCCATCCCGACCTGACCGAGACGCGGATGACCGACAGCCTGGCGCCGGCCGCCCGGCTCCCCGCCCATCGCGACATCGCCCAGGTGCCGTGAGCGGTACGGGGGAGGCGGACAGCGGCTCCTGCACCCTCACCTCCCACAGGTGAGGCTGAGCGGCGCCGGAGGCGTACCAGGCGGTGCTGGGGCTGGAGCAGTACGTCACGGGCGGTGGAACGCCGAACGGCCGGTGCGCGGTGCACACCGGCGTCGCTGCCGAGGGTCAGCCGAGCTCGGGAACCAGAGCGCGATCTCGCGCTTGGCGCTGTCCGCCGAGTCCGAGGCGTGCACCAGGTTCTCCCGGTTCGACAGGGAGAGGTCACCGCGGATCGTGCCGGCCGCCGCCCTGCGTCCGTCGGTGGCCCCGACCAGCCCACGCACCACGTCGATCACCTGGTCGCCGGAGAGCACCAAGGCGACCAGCGAGCCGCCGGTCATGAAGTCCTTCAGCGGCGGATAGAACGGCTTGTCCACGTGCTCGTCGTAGTGCTCGTCGGCGAGCGCCGCGTCCATCGTCCGCGTCACCATGGCGTCGATCCGCAGGCCCTTGCGCTCGAAGCGGGCGAGGATCTCGCCAACCAAACCACGGCGCACCGCGTCGGGCTTGATCAGTACGAGCGTGCGCTCGTCCGGGCTGGTGCTGGACACGCTGGGTTCCTCCTGTGCGCGGAAGGCGGTCGGGCTGGGTACGGTCAGCCTAGCGACCCGGTCCCGGCGCCGGCGCGGCGGCTGCTCTTTCCCTCGGTTGCCGATCCGGCTTAGCCTGGCCATTGACCTGGGAGGTCCACTGTGGCGAATGGCGGGAACCGCACCATCGCGCCGGTACGCAAGTTGATCGCCGCGGTGCTGGGCACCCTGGCGACCTTCGTGGTCCTGTTCGGGCTGGGCATGACCAGCTGGGCGATCGTGGCGCTCGGGGTCGCCCTGCTGGTGCTGGCGATCGCCCTCGCCACGGTCCGCGGCGGCGGGCGCACCTGGGTGGTCGGCGTCGGGCACGTGCACAGCGCCTCCGAGCCGCCCACCGCGTACGCGTTCGGCCGCTGCGAGCTCCAGCTGGTGATCGACGCGCCGGGGCTGCCACCCCGCTCGAAGAAAATCATCGAGCCCCGGGTGCCGGTCGCGAAGTGGCCGTCCATGGGGCAGACCCTGCCGATCCGGGTCGCCCTCGACGACCAGCGGCATGTCCGCGTCCTCTGGGACGACGTGCCCACCCACGCCGAGACCGCCGCCGCGACGGCCGATCTCCCGCCGGAGTACGCCGACGCCGAGCCGATCGACGAGGTGCTGATCCAGCAGGAGGCCCCACCGTGGGCCGGCCGGATGCCGGACGACGACTTCCGCGACGACCCGCTCGCCCCGATCCGCTGCGGGACGACGTCGGCGGGCTGCGGGACGACGTCGGCGGGCTGCCGACGAGCGCAAGCCGGTGGTCGTGCACCAGCGCCCCGGCGGCCCGGTGGTGCTGGAGGGCACACTGGTCGAGCAGCCGGCGAACCCGCGGCCTCCCGGGGCCACCCCGTCGCCACGACCGCCCGCCGAGGAGCGGTTCGACGTGCCGTTCTCGGCCGAACCGATCGACGTGCCGCTGGACGACCCGGCGCCCGAGGCGACCATCACCCCGGACGAGCTCGAGGCGATCTTCGGGTACGACCCCGGCGGCGGCGACGCCGGTCCGGCCGCGCCGATCAGCGGTGTCGGGATCACCCTGCTGGTCACCGAGCTGACCCGGTCGCTGGAGTTCTACCGCGACGTGCTCCGCTTCGAGGAGGTCGACCGGGGCGCCGGCAACGCGGTGCTCGCCTCCGGCACCACCCGCCTGGTGCTGCGGGAGGTGACCGGGGCGGCCCCGATCAGCCGCCGCCTGGTGCACGTCAACCTCGAGGTCAACGACATCCAGGCGGCGTACGAGCGGTTGCGGGAGTCCGGCATCCGCTTCACGTACGCCCCCCGGGTGGTCAACCGGGGGGGCGAAGCTGGAGGTGTGGGCGGCCGCCTTCCGGGACCCGGACGGCCACGGCATCGCCCTGACCCAGTGGCGGACCCGGGCCGACGCCTGAGTCCGCGCGTCAGCCCAGGATCACCCGGCGCACGTGCAGCGCGTAGCCCCACACCACGGCGAAGATGATGCCCAGCGCCAGCAGCGACCAGTGCAGCAGGCCGGCGAGCATCAGCGCGCCCTGGAGCACGGTGCCGGCGTGCCACGCCCAGTGCCTGCGCATCATGCCGGCGAGGACCACCGCCGCGACGGCCAGCGCCACGATCACCGCGATGGTCGCGCCACCGAGGTCGCCGCCGACCACCCGGATCGGTTGGATGGCGAGCAGCAGCACCAGGGCCTCCAGGCTCAACGTGCCCGCGCCGAGCCCGCGCACCGCCCGCTCCGGGTTGCGCAACCGGACCGGCGCGGCTCTCCCGGCCCGGCCTCCCCGCCGGCCCCGCGACCCGCGTCGGGGTCCCCGCTCGGGTGCGCCTCCCGTGGGCCGGTCATCACGTGAGCAGCCGGCGGGCGTCGGCCACGGTCACCACCGAGCCGGTGATCACCACGCCGACCCCGCTCAGTTCCCCGGGCACGTCGGACTCTGCCTCCGCGACGGCCAGCTCGATGGCGTCCGGCATCTCCTCGGCGATCTCGACCCGGTTCGGCCCGAAGATCTCCCGGGCCAGCTCGGCCAGCTCGTCGACCGGCATCGCCCGCGGCGAGCTGTTCCCGGTGACGACCAGCATGTCGAGCACCGGCTCCAGCAGCTCCAGCAGACCGGCGGCGTCCTTGTCGGCCAGTACGCCGACCACCCCGACCAGCTTGCTGAACGCGAACTCCTCCTGGAGCGCGGTGACCGTGGCGGCCATCCCCTGCGGGTTGTGCGCGCCGTCGAGCAGGATGGTCGGCGCGGATCGGACCTTTTCCAGCCGGCCGGGCGAGGTGGCAGTGCCGAAGCCCTCCCGGACGACCTCGATGTCGAGCTGCCGCTTCGTTCCGGCGCCGAGGAACGCCTCGACCGCCGCGAGCGCCACCGCCGCGTTCTGCGCCTGGTGCGCGCCGTGCAGCGGGATGAACACGTCCTCGTACACCCCGCCGAGGCCCTGGATGGTGAGCACCTGCCCGCCGACGGCGATGGCCCGACCCAGCACGCCGAACTCGGAGCCCTCGCGGGCGATGGTCGCGCCGACCTCGGCGCACCGCTCCAGGATCGGCCCGGCGGCCTCGTCGTCCTGCGCGGCCGAGATCACCGTGGCGCCCTTGTGGATGATGCCGGCCTTGGCCAGGGCGATGTCATGGAGGGTGTCGCCGAGCCACTCGGTGTGGTCCAGTCCGATCGGGGTGATCACGGCCACCCCGGCCTGGATCACGTTGGTGGCGTCCTCGGCGCCGCCGAGCCCCACCTCGACGACCGCGATGTCGACCGGCGCGTCGGCGAAGGTGGCGAAGGCCAGCGCGGTGGTCATGTCGAAGTAGGTCAGCGGCTCCGTGGAGTGCTGGTCGACCAGCTCGGCGAGCGGGGCCACCTCGCGGTACATGGACACGAACCGGTCCTCGCTCACCGGCTCGCCGTCCAGGCTGATCCGCTCCCGGACGGTCTCCAGGTGCGGGCTGGTGTACCGGCCGGTGTGCAGCCCGAATGCCCGCAACAGCGAGTCGATCATCCGGGCGGTGGAGGTCTTGCCGTTGGTCCCGGTCAGGTGGATCGCCGGGTACGCCCGCTGCGGGCTGCCCAACAGGTCGAGCAGGCTCTCGATCCGGTCCAGGTCGAAGACCATCCGGGTGAAACCGCGGCCGGCCAGTTCGGCGGCGACGGCGGCGAAATCGTTGCGGTCGGTCACGAGGGCAGTGCCTCCAGGGCAGCGTTGATCCGGGTCAGGTCAGCTTCGGCCACGGCGAGCCGGTCGCGGATCTTGGCGACCACCGGCTCGGGGGCCTTCCCGACGAAGGCCGGGTTGTCGAGCTTCGCCCGGGCCTGCGCGGCCTCCTTCTCGGCCGCCGCGCGGTCCTTGGTCAGCCGGGCCCGCTCCGCGGCCAGGTCGATCGAGCCGCGGGTGTCGAGCGCCACGTCGATCGGGCCGGGCATGGCCAGCGTGGCACTGGCCTGGAAGTCGTCACCGGCCGGGTCGAGCCGGACCAGCGAGCGGATCAGCGGCTCGTGGGCCGTGATGCCGGCCCGCCCAGTCCGTCCAGCCGTGCGGCGACCCGTTGGGTCGGGCGCAGCCCCTGGTCGGAACGGAACCGACGGATCTCGGTCACCACCCGCTGGACGGTGCCCACCTCCGCCTCGGCGGCGTCGTCGACCAACGTACGGTCGGCGACCGGCCAGGCCGCGGTCATCACCGTCTCCCCGCCGGTGAGCGCGATCCAGAGCTCCTCGGTGACGAACGGGATCACCGGGTGCAGCAGCCGCAGCAGCTGGTCGAGCACGTGCCCGAGCACCCGGCGGGTCACCTCGGCCGCCACGCCGCCCTCGGCGAGCACCGGCTTGGTCAGCTCGACGTACCAGTCGCAGACGTCGTCCCAGGCGAAGTGGTACAGCAGGTCGCAGACCTTGGCGAACTCGTACGCCTCGAACTGCTTGTCCACCTCGGCGGCGACGTGCTGGAGCCGGGACAGGATCCACCGGTCGACGGTCGACAGCCGGTCGGCCGCCGGCAGCGGACCCTCGGTGTGCGCGCCGTTCATCAGCGCGAACCGGGTGGCGTTCCAGAGCTTGTTGCAGAAGTTGCGGGAGCCCTGGCACCACTCCTCACTGACCGGGACGTCCTGGCCGGGGTTGGCGCCCCGGGCCAGGGTGAACCGGGTGGCGTCCGCGCCGAAGCGGTCGATCCAGTCCAGCGGGTCGACCACGTTGCCGAACGACTTGGACATCTTCTTGCCGTGCTCGTCCCGGACCATGCCGTGCAGCGCGACCACCTCGAACGGCGGGGTGCCGTCCATCGCGTACAGGCCGAACATCATCATCCGGGCGACCCAGAAGAACAGGATGTCGTAGCCGGTGACCAGCACGCTGGTCGGGTAGAACTTGGCCAGGTCCGGGGTCTGCTCCGGCCAGCCGAGCGTCGAGAACGGCCACAGGCCGCTGGAGAACCAGGTGTCCAGGACGTCCTCGTCCTGCCGCCAGCCCTCGCCGGTGGGTGGCTGCTCGTCGGGTCCGACGCAGACGATCTCCCCGTCGGGGCCGTACCAGACCGGAATCCGGTGACCCCACCAGAGCTGCCGTGAGATGCACCAGTCGTGCATGTTGTCGACCCAGGCGAAGTAGCGCTTGGCCAGCTCGGCCGGCTCGATCCGCACCCGGCCGTCCCGCACCGCGTCACCGGCCGCCTGGGCCAGCGGCGCGGTGTTGACGAACCACTGCAGCGACAGCCGCGGCTCGATCGTCGTCCTGCACCGGGAGCAGTGCCCCACCGCGTGCACGTACGGCCGCTTCTCGGCGACGATCAGCCCCTGCTCGCGCAGTGCCGCCACGATCGCCGGCCGGGACTCGAACCGGTCGAGCCCCTGGAACGGGCCGTGCGCGGTGATCAAGCCCCGCTCGTCCATGATCGTGAGCGACGGCAGGCCGTGCCGCTGGCCGATCTCGAAGTCGTTCGGGTCGTGCGCCGGGGTCACCTTGACCATGCCGGTGCCGAAGCTCGGGTCGACGTGCTCGTCGGCGACGATCGGGATGCGGCGGTCGGTCAGCGGCACGGCGACGTCGGTGCCGATCAGGTGCCGGTAGCGCTCGTCGTCCGGGTGCACGGCGACGGCGGTGTCACCGAGCATCGTCTCGGCCCGGGTGGTGGCCACCACGACGTCGTCGCTGTAGCGGATGGAGATCAGCTCACCGTCGTCGTCGGTGTGCTCCACCTCGATGTCGGACAGCGCGGTGAGGCAGCGCGGACACCAGTTGATGATGCGCTCGGCGCGGTAGATCAGGCCGTCGTCGAAGAGCTTCTTGAACATCGTCTGGACGGCCCGGGACAGGCCCGCGTCCATCGTGAAACGCTCCCGGTCCCAGTCGACGCCGTCACCCAGGCGGCGCATCTGGCCGAGGATGGCGCCGCCGGACTCGGCCTTCCACCGCCAGACCCGCTCGATGAACTTCTCCCGGCCAAGGTCGTGCCGGGACAGGCCCTCGGTGGCGAGCTGCCGCTCGACCAGGTTCTGGGTGGCGATGCCGGCGTGGTCCATGCCGGGCAGCCAGAGCGCCTCGAACCCCTGCATCCGCTTACGCCGGGTGAGCGCGTCCATCAGGGTGTGCTCGAACGCGTGGCCCATGTGCAGCGAACCGGTGACGTTCGGCGGCGGGATGACGATGGCGAACGGGGGCTTGTCGCTCCGCGCCGACGCCCGGAAGTGGCCGGCGGCTACCCACTGCTCGTACCGTCGCTGCTCTACCTCGCCCGGCTGGTACTGGGCAGGCAGGTTCGGGGCGTCGGGGCGTCGGGCATCCAGTCTCTCGGTCACCCTGAAAGTCTACGGAGCGCTTCGGCGGACCTGACGTGCGCCACCTCTCATTCGCGTACGGTGGCGGCTATGTCCGACGCACATCTCACCGAGCGTCAGCTCGCCGAGGGGCCCGACCCGATCGACCTGACCGACGAACCGATCCAGCTGAGCAACCGCGATCCGGACGACACTCCCGGTGGCCGGAGGACCCGCTCGCGTGGTCGGCGGGTGGCCGTGGCGGTCGCCCTCGTCGCTGGTCTCGCCGGCGTCGGCGCCCTCGGTACGGCGGGCTGGCGGGTGAACCAGCAGAAGGACACCAAACTGAGCACCCCGGCGCAGGTGGCGGGCCTGAGTCGCGACGACTCAGAGCGGGCTCGGAGCACCGCCGACTACCTGCGCAGCGGGTTCTCCGCGGACATCGACCTGGACCGCAGCTTCGGCACCGTCTACCGCGATCCCGCGGACGACAAACGCTCCGTGCTCATCTTCGGCGGCACCACCTTGCTCTGGCAGCCGGAACGCGACCTGGACAGCCTGTTCGGCCTGATGACCGACGCGACCGGCAAGGTGACCGGGATGCGGGACGTACCGGCCGGCCGGCTCGGCGGCGTGATGAAGTGCGGCAACACCAGCGGCGACGGCGGCGACTTCGCGGTCTGCGGCTGGGCCGACCACGGCAGCGTGGTGATGGCGATGTTCCCCGGGCGGTCGGTCGACGCCGCCGGCAGCCTGCTCCGGCAGATCCGCGAGGGCATCCAGACGCGCGGCTGATGCCCAGGTCGGGCGCACCCGCCGATCGCCGGTCGGTGTTCTCACCGTTGTCCGACCGGGAATACAAATTAGGGCCACCCCCGAAGGGGTGGCCCTAATTTGAATGGTTGTCCGGCGGCGTCCTACTCTCCCACACCCTCCCGAGTGCAGTACCATCGG
>JAEVHO010000007.1 GCA_016802835.1 Micromonospora sp. ATA32
GCGCTGGCCGGCGCGCCCCCGCCTCCGCCGCGCCCGGGACCCCGGTGGTGCCCGAGGCGACCGAGTTCGCACGGCCGCAGAACGGCATCGGCAACGGTGCCCTGACCTTCAAGTCGATCCCGCCGAACAAGCTCGACACCCTGGTGGTGCCGAACGGGTACGACCACGCCGTCGTGATCAAGTGGGGCGACGCGGTGGTGCCCGGCGCGCCGGAGTTCGACGTGAACGCGCAGACCGCCGCCGCCCAGTCGAAGCAGTTCGGCTACAACAACGACTTCGTCGGCGTGCTGCCGCTGGACAAGCGGGGCGGCCGGGCGCTGCTCGTGGTCAACCACGAGTACACCAACGAGGACCTGATGTTCCCGGCCTTCCCGGGCCTGGACGGGCTCTCGGTGGAGCAGCTCCGGGTGGCCATGGCCGCGCACGGCATGTCCGTGGTGGAGCTGGAGCGGGTCGGTGGCACCGGTCGGTGGCAGCCGGTCGACCACGGTCGACGGCCGTACAACCGCCGGGTCACCGCGCTGGCCACCCCGTTCGACCTGACCGGACCGGCCGCCGGTTCGGCATGGCTGAAGACCGCTGCGGACCCGAAGGGCCGCACCGTCATCGGGACGCTCAACAACTGCTCCGGCGGCGTGACCCCGTGGGGCACGGTGCTCTCCGGCGAGGAGAACTTCAACCAGTACTTCGTCGGCGGCGACGGCGCGCCGGAGGAGCTGAAGCCGAAGCTGGTCCGGTACGGCATCCCGACCGATGTCCGCTACCCGAGCGCAGCCGGAAGTGGGACCGCGCCGACGAGCGCTTCGACCTGACGAAGAACCCGAACGAGGCGCACCGGTTCGGCTGGATCGTCGAGATCGACCCGTTCGACCCGGAGAGCCGGCCGCGCAAGCACACCGCGCTGGGCCGGGTCAAGCACGAGGGCGCGAACGTCATCGTCGCCAAGGACGGCCACGTGGTCGCCTACATGGGTGACGACGAGCGCTTCGACTACCTCTACAAGTTCGTCTCGGACAAGACGTTCATGACGGGCGACTCCTGGCTCGCCCGCAAGCACAACCTGACCCTGCTGGAGTCGGGCACGCTCTACGTGGCGCAGCTGGAGCAGACCAGCGCCGGTGAGATCGACGGGTCCGGCAAGCTCCCCTCGGACGGGGCGTTCAACGGCCGGGGTCGCTGGATCAAGCTGGTCAGCGGCAACCGCTCGTACGTCGAGGGGATGACCGCGGCGGACGTGCTCACCTTCACCCGGCTCGCCGGTGACAAGGTCGGCGCGACGAAGATGGACCGCCCGGAGGACGTCGAGCCGAGCCTGCTCACCGGCAAGGTGTACGTGGCGCTGACCAACAACACCGACCGCGGCAAGGCCGGCAAGGCGGCCGCGGACGAGGCCAACCCGCGCAACCTCAACAAGCACGGCCAGATCCTGGAGCTGGTCGAGGACCGCGGCGACAACACCGCCGAGACCTTCGCCTGGTCGCTGCCGATCGTCTGTGGCGACCCGACGGACCCGTCGACCTACTTCGCCGGGTACGACAAGACCAAGGTCTCGCCGGTCTCCTGCCCGGACAACGTCGCCTTCGACGCCACCGGCAACCTCTGGATCGCTACCGACGGCAACGCGTTGGGCAGCAACGACGGCCTCTTCGCGACCGCCCTCGAGGGGCCGGAGCGGGGGCACCTGAAGCAGTTCCTCACCGTGCCGCTGGGCGCGGAGACCTGCGGGCCGTTCATCACCGGCGACAACCGCTCGGTCTTCGTGGCGGTGCAGCACCCGGGTGAGATCACCGGCGCCTCGGTCGAGAACCCGGCCTCGAACTGGCCGGACGGCGACTTCGCCAAGCCGGGCGTCGTGGTCAGCTGGCGCCTCGACGGCGGCCCGATCGGCAGCTGACGTTCCCCTGGCGGTCCGGCGCTGGACCGCGCCCGAGGGCCCTCTCCAACCGGGAGAGGGCCCTTCGGTGTGTCCGGGGTCGGGTGTCCGGGGGTCAGGTGTCCGTGGCGATCCCGTCGGCGACCGCGCGCGCCACGGTGAGCAGCTTCGCGCGGACCACCCGGGCCGAGGTCATCATCTCGCTGGCCGGCAGCGCGCAGGCCAGCACGACCCGGCGCTCCATGTCCTTGTCCGGCGTGACCAGCACGGCGGCGCAGGCGACGCCCTGCCGGAACTGCCCCAGCTCCAGCTGCATCCCGCGCCGGTCTCCGGCGGCCAGGTCCGCCTCGAAGGTCTCCACGCTGGTCAGCGTCGCGGTGGTGAACGGGCGCATGCCGTACTCCCGCAGGTAGCGGAACCGCTGCTCGGCGCTGAGCGTGGCGAGCAGCGCCTTGCCGAGGGCGGTGGCGTGCGCCCCCTCGTCGAAGCCCGGGACCAGGTCCTCCAGATACGGGGAGCGCGGCCCCTCGGCGACCGCGGTGATCGCCACCTGACCGCCGACGAAGCGGCCGAGGTAGTGGCTGTAGCCGGTGTCCAGAGCGGCCCGGCGCAGGCTCTCCCCGACCGACGGCGGCCCCCGGAACGCGGTCACCAGCTCGCGGTACCGGTCGGCGATCTCCAGCCCGACGATGTACGTGCCGTCCTCGCGGCGGATCACGTAGCCCTCGTAGGCGAGCGTGCGGACGAGGTGGTATGTGGTGGCCACGGTCAGCTCGCAGCGCCGCGCGATCTGCTTGACGGTCAGGCCCTTGGGCGCATGGCCGACCGATTCGAGGACACGAAGCGCGCGGGACACACTCCGGATGAGATCCGAAGGTTCCGCCAGGGGGTCGCGCACAACCACCTCCGCCGCCGGGGACTTACACCATATGAAATTCAGGCCGAGCGCGAAATGCCTGTTCGGGTCGAGGATGCCAGATCATCCTCCACAGCGCGTGCACCGACAGACACGATCCGTGCCACGAAGGCGACTCGCGTAGGTTTGCCAGATCATGACCGACACCGCACTCGACCCCGCCCCGCCGCCCGTGTCACGTCGGCCGGTCCGAGCCAGCGCCGGCGCCATCGCCACCACGATCGCCTGCGTCGTACCCGTCTTCCTGGTCGGCGGCCTGGCCGTGCAGATGGGCGCCGACCTCCACTTCTCCCCCGCCGGTCTGGGGCTGGCCGTGTCGGTCTACTTCGGGATCAGCGCGCTGGCCTCGGTCCCCTCCGGTGCGCTGGTCGAGCGGTACGGCCCGGCCGCCGTCGCCCGGGCCGGCATCGCGCTCTCCGCCAGCTCGCTGCTGGCCATCGCCGGGCTGGCCCGGTCCTACCCCGGCGCTGGTGGGGCTGCTGGCCCTCAGCGCCGCCGCGAACGCCCTCGGGCAACTGGCCAGCAACTCGGCGCTGGCCCGGCACGTGCCGGCGCGGCGGCAGGGACTGTCGTTCGGGGTGAAGCAGGCGGCATCCCGGTCTCCACCCTGCTGGCCGGCGCGGCGGTGCCGGCGTCGCGCTCACCGTGGGCTGGCGCTGGGCGTTCGTGTCGCCGCGGTCGCTGCGCTGGCCGCCCTGCCGGCCGTACCCGCGCACGAGCGCGAACCTGTCCGGCGGGCCGCCGCCACCCGCGCCGGCCGTGCCACCGGTGCCCTGGTGGTCGTCGGGGGTGGCCGCCACGCTGGCGGCGGCCGCCGCGAACGCGCTGGGCACCTTCGTGGTCGACTCGTCGGTGGGCCGGGGGGCTGACGCCGGGGCTGGCCGGCCTGACCCTGACCCTCGGCAGTGCGGTCTGCGTCGCCGCCCGGGTCGCGCCGGCTGGCTGGCCGACCGCTGGGACAGCGGCCACGTGGCGGTCATCGCCGGGATGCTGGTGGTCGGCGCGGCGGGGCTGGGGCTGCTCGCCGTGGCCGGGCCGGTGCCGCTGGTGGCGGGCGTGGTGCTCGGCTTCGGGCTCGGCTGGGCCTGGCCCGGCCTGATGAACTTCGCGGTGGTCCGGCTGCACCCGCAGGCCCCGGCCGCGGCCACCTCGATCACCCAGACCGGGGTGTACGCCGGCGGCTGCCTCGGCCCGCTCGGCCTCGGCACGATCGCCGGCCGGGCCGGCTATCCGGCGATGTGGACCACCGGTGCGCTGGCGATGCTGCTGGCCGCCGCCCTCATGCTCGCGGGCAGCCGCCTGCTCACCCGCCCCTGACCCGGCGGAGGGTGGGTGCGGGGTTCAGCTGGTGCGGTCGGCGACGAAGTCGCAGAGGGACTCCAGGGCCCGGCGGGCCGGACCCTCGGGCAGCGGGGCGAGCCGCGCCCGGGCGTCCTCGGCGTAGCTGCGGACAGTCTCCCGGGCCCGCTTGAGCGCGGGCGACTCGCGGAGCAGGCCGAGCGCCTCGGCGTGCAGGTCGTCGTCGACCAGCGGGCCGGTGGCGAGGATCTCCCGCAGCCGCACCGACGCGGCGTCGGCGTCGTCGGCGGCGAGCGCGTACAGCACCGGCAGCGTCGGCACGCCCTCACGCAGGTCGGTGCCGGGCGTCTTGCCCGACTGCACCGACTCGGAGGCGATGTCGAGCAGGTCATCGGAGAGCTGGAAGGCGACGCCGATGGTCTCGCCGTAGCCGGCGAGGGCCTCGGTGTGTGCCGGGGCGGCGCCACTGAACATGCCGCCGAAGCGGGCCGAGGTGGCGATCAGCGAGCCGGTCTTCTCCGCGATCACCTGCAGGTAGTGGTCGACCGGGTCCTCGCCGGCCCGCGGGCCGACCGTCTCGGCGATCTGGCCGTGCACCAGCCGGGCGAAGGTGCGGGCCTGCAGCCGGACCGCCTCGGTGCCCAGCTCGGCCGAGATGTCCGCGGCCCGGGCGAAGAGGTAGTCGCCCACCAGGATCGCCACCGAGTTGGTCCACCGGGAGTTGGCGCTCGGGGCACCCCGACGCACGGCGGCCTCGTCCATCACGTCGTCGTGGTAGAGCGTCGCCAGGTGGGTGAGCTCCATCACCACGGCGGCCGGTACGACCTGGGCGTCACCCGGGTCGCCGAACTGGGCGCCCAGCGCCACCAGCAGCGGCCGGAACCGCTTCCCGCCGGCCTCGACCAGATGCCGGGCGGCCTCGGTGACGAACGGGTCCGCGCTCGCCACGCTCGCCCGCAGCTCGACCTCGACCGCGTCCAGCATGCCCAGCACAGAGGACTCAAGGCTGGGGTCGGCGAAGTAGAGGCCGAGCGCGCCGAACTGACCCGTGCCCGCCCGACTCCGACGACCGCCGGAGCCGGTGGCACCTGAACGCTCGCCAGCCGGTTTCACCACGCCTTCAACCATGCCACACCCGTTCGACCTGCCCCGTCGGGGGATACGGACCGGGGGCCGGTACGCATCGCGTACGCCCCCGACCCCCCGGCCGTCGGTCATCGGACAAATTCGGCGGCACCGGTGGCGAGATCCAGCAGCGGCGCCGGCGCCACGCCCAGGACCAGCGTGGCGGCCACACCGATCATGAGCGCCGCCGCGGTCAGCCCGCCCGGCACGGTGACCGTGGGGGTGGCGTCGCCCGGCTCGGAGAGCCACATCATCACCACGACCCGCAGGTACGGGAAGGCCAGCACCATGCTGGTCAGCACGCCGGCGATCACCATCCAGGCCTGGCCCGCGTCCAGCGCCGGGGCGAAGACGGCGAACTTGCTGGTGAAGCCGCTGGTCAGCGGGATACCGGCGAAGGCGAGCAGGATGAAGGTGAAGATCCCGGCGAAGAACGGCGAGCGGCGGCCCAGCCCGGCCCAGCGGGACAGGTGGGTGGCCTCGCCGTCGGCGTCCCGCACCAGGGTCACCACGGCGAACGCGGCGAGCACCGAGAAGCCGTACGCGACCAGGTAGAACATCGTGCCGGAGAGCCCGTCCCGGCTCGGTGCCAGCACACCGACCAGCAGGTAGCCGGCGTTGGCGATCGAGGAGTACGCCAGCAGTCGCTTGATGTCCGTCTGGGTGACCGCCAGGACCGCGCCGACCAGCATGGTGAGCACCGCCACGACCCCGAGGACCGGGGTGAAGTCCCAGGCGGCGCCGGAGAACGCGACGTGGAACACCCGCAGCAGGGCACCGAACGCGGCGACCTTCGTGCAGGCGGCCATGAAGGCGGTCACCGGGGTCGGCGCGCCCTGGTAGACGTCCGGGGTCCAGACGTGGAACGGGGCGGCGGCGGCCTTGAACAGCAGGCCGATCGAGAGCAGCGCCATGCCGGCGAAGAGCAGCACCGGGCTGGCGGGTGACTCGGTCACCGCGGCGTGCACGGTGGCGAAGTCGACGCCGGCCGCCCGGCCGGGGATGCCGGAGGTGAAGCCGTACACCAGGGCCACGCCGAACAGGAAGAACGCCGAGGCGTACGCGCCGAGCAGGAAGTACTTCATCGACGCCTCCTGGCTCAGCAGCCGCCGGCGACGGGCCAGCGCGCAGAGCAGGTAGAGCGGGAGCGAGAAGACCTCGAGCGCGATGAACATGGTCAGCAGGTCGTTCGCCGCCACGAAGATCAGCATGCCGCCGATCGCGAACGTGGTCAGCGGGTAGACCTCGGTGGCCCCGTTGCGGCCCTCGGCCTGCCGCCGGTCGTCGACCGACTCGGCGGTCACCGCGGCCTGGGCCACGAAGGCCCCGCCCCGCTCCACCGAGCGCTCACCGATGAGCAGCAACGCCATCGCGGCCAGGATCAGGATGGCGCCCTGGAGGAAGAGCGCCGGCCCGTCCACCGCGATCGCACCGCCAGCGGTGAGGAGCCGGTCGTCGCTGTGCACCGCCACCATCACCAGCGCCGCGAGCACCGCGGCCAGGGCGAGCACCAGCTGCACCAGGTGCCGGTGCCGGCGCGGCACGAAGGCCTCGACCAGGACACCGAGCAGGGCGACGCCCAGCATTATCAGGATCGGAGCGAGCGCCGCGTAGTCGATCGACGGCAACTTCAGCTCGGTCATTGCACGTGCCGCCTTTCGTTCGCGACTGCGGGGCTCGCAAGCTCATTCCTCGCGCTCACCGCTGAGCTTTTTCATTCGCGACTGCGGGGCTCGCAAGCTCACTCCTCGCGCTCACCGCTGAGCCTCCTGGACGCCGCCGACCGTCGGAGCGGGATCGGTCCTGCCGATGTCGTCCATGGTCGCCTGGACGGCGGGGTTGATGACGTCGGTGACCGGCTTGGGGTAGAAACCGAGCAGGACGATCAGCGCGATCAGCGGTGCGACCACGACCTTCTCGCGCAGGTTGAGGTCGCGGCGCATCTCCTCGACCTCGGTCAGGGCCGGGTTGAGCGTGCCCTGGGTGGTGCGCTGCACCATCCACAGCACGTACGCGGCGGCCAGGATGATGCCGAGCGTGGCGATCACCGCGACCGGCTTGTTGACCGTGAAGGTGCCGATCAGCACCAGGAACTCGGAGATGAACGGCGCGGTGCCGGGCAGCGCCAGCGAGGCGAGACCGGCGAAGAAGAGCACCCCGGCCAGCAGCGGGACCAGCTTGCCGGCGCCACCGAAGTCATTGATCAGCGCCGAGCCGCGCCGGGCGATCAGCATGCCCACCACCAGGAAGAGCAGGCCGGTGGCGAGCCCGTGGTTGAGCATGTAGAGCACCGCGCCGGTGCCCGCCTGGGTGGTGAAGGCGAAGATGCCCACTCCGATGAAGCCGAAGTGCGCGATCGAGGTGTACGACACCAGCCGCTTGAGGTCGTTCTGGCCGACCGCCAGCAGCGCCGCGTAGATGATGCCGATCACGCCCAGCGCCAGCGCCCACGGGGCGAACCACTTCGCCGCCTCGGGGAACAGCGGCAGGCAGTAGCGCAGGATGCCGAACGTGCCGACCTTGTCCAGCACGCCGACCAGCAGCGCCGCCGCGCCGGCCGGGGCCGCGCCACCGGCGTCCGGCAGCCAGGTGTGGAACGGGAAGAACGGTGCCTTGATGGCGAAGGCGAGGAAGAAGCCGAGGAAGAGCCAGCGCTCGGTGCCGGTGGAGATGTCCACCTGGGTCAGCGCCTGCCAGTCGAAGGTCTTCCCGCCGACCACCCAGAGACCGATCACCGCGGCCAGCATGAACAGACCGCCGACCAGCGAGTAGAGGAAGAACTTCACCGCCGCGTACTGCCGCTGGTGGCCGCCGTAGCTGCCGATCAGGAAGTACATCGGCACCAGCATGACCTCGAAGAACACGTAGAACAGGAAGACGTCGGCGGCGGCGAAGACGCCGATCATCGTGCACTCGAGGACGAGCAGCAGCGCGAAGTAGACCGGCACCGACCGCTTCGACGACTCCGCGTCGTGCCAGGAGGCCAGGATCACCAGCGGCACCAGCACCGCGATCAGCATCAGCATGACCAGCGCGATGCCGTCGGTGGCGAAGGTGAAGTTGACGCCCCAGGCCGGGATCCACGAGTAGGACTCGCGGAACTGGAAGCGGTCACCGCCGGCCTGGAAGGTGATCCACATGATCACCGACAGCACCAGCACGAGCAGCGACCAGGCGAACGCCACCTGCTTGGCCAGTTCCGGCCGCCAGCGCGGCAGGAAGGCCACGACCAGGGCGCCGACCAGCGGCGCCACGGTCAGCACGGAGAGGAACGGGAAGTTGGACATTATGCGGCCTTACCTCCGTCGTCACTGCGTGGTCCGCCGGCGGGGGCGGCCGGGAAGAGGTCGATCACGCCAGCCACCCCGCCTGCACGGCCAGGAACGCCGCCACCACCAGCAACGCGCCGGTCAGGATGGAGGTCGCGTACGACCGGACGAAGCCGGTCTGCAGCCGCCGGAGCCGGCCCGAGCCCCCACCCACCCCGGCGGCGAGGCCGTTGACCAGCCCGTCGATGCCCCGGTTGTCGAGGTAGACCAGCGCCCGGGTGAGGAAGATGCCCGGCTTCTCGAAGACCGCCTCGTTGACGGTGTCCGTGTAGAGGTTGCGGCGGGCGGCGGTGACCAGCACCCCGGCCGGCTGCGGCGCGGTGGCGGTGCCGGCGCGGAACAGGAACCAGGCCAGGCCGGCGCCGCCCACGGTCACCAGCAGCGAGAGCGCGGTGATCAGCCAATGCGCGAGCACGGGCTCGTGGCCCGTCTCCTGGCCGCCCAGCCCGGCGGTGGCGGTCAGCCAGTCCGGCACCGAGGTGGCCAGCAGGAAGCCGGCGCCGACCGAACCGAGCGCCAGCAGGATCAGCGGGACGGTCATCAGCTTCGGCGACTCGTGCGGGTGCTCGATATCCTCGGTCCACCGCTTCGGGCCGTGGAAGGTGAGCACGAAGAGCCGGGTCATGTAGAAGGCGGTGAGCCCGGCGCCGAGCAGCGCCGCGGCGCCGAACAGCCACGCCGTCCAGTCGTCCCGCTCGAAGGCGGCCACGATGATGGGCTCCTTGGAGAAGAAGCCGGAGAACGGGAACATGCCGATGATGGCGAGCCAGCCCATCATGAAGGTCAGCCAGGTGATCTTCATGTACTTCGACAGCCCGCCGAACCGTCGGATGTCCACCTGGTCGTTCATGCCGTGCATGACCGAGCCGGCGCCGAGGAACATGTTGGCCTTGAAGAAGCCGTGCGCCAGCAGGTGCACGATGGCCAGCGCGTACGCGGCCCCGCCGAGGCCGACGCCGAGGAACATGTAGCCGATCTGGCTCACCGTCGACCAGGCCAGCACCCGCTTGATGTCGTCCTTGGCCGCGCCGATGACGGAGCCGATCAGCAGGGTCAGCGCGCCGACGCTCACCACCACCAGCTGCAGCGTCGCGTTCGCCGAGAAGATCGGGTTGGACCGGGCGATCAGGTAGACGCCCGCGGTGACCATGGTCGCCGCGTGGATCAGGGCGGACACCGGGGTCGGGCCCTCCATCGCGTCCGGCAGCCACGCCTGGAGCGGGAACTGACCGGACTTACCGGCCGCGCCGAGCAGCAGCAGCAGGCCGAGCACCAGCACGGTGGTGCCGCCGAGCGCGCCGACGCCGTTGAAGACCTCGTCGTACTGGGTGGTGCCGAGGGTGGCGAACATGATGAAGATGCCGACGGCCAGGCCGGCGTCGCCGACCCGGTTCATCAGGAACGCCTTCTTGCCTGCCGTCGCGGCGCTGGGCCGCTCGTACCAGAAGGAGATCAGCAGGTACGACGCCAGACCGACGCCCTCCCAGCCGAAGTAGAGCATCACGTAGTTGTTGCCGAGCACCAGCAGGAGCATCGCGGCGACGAAGAGGTTGAAGTACGCGAAGAACCGTCGCCGGCCCTCGTCGTGCGCCATGTACTCGACCGCGTAGAGGTGGATCAGGAAGCCCACCCCGGTGATCAGCAGGACGAAGACCGCCGCCAGCGGGTCGAAGAGCAGGCCGAAGTCCACCTTGAAGTCACCGACGGAGATGAACCGCCAGAGGTTCAGCTCCACGGACCTGTTCTCCAGGCCGCGCAGCTGGAAGAAGGAGCCGAGCCCGAGCACGAACGCGGCGCCGATGGCGGCCACCCCGAGCCAGTGCCCCCAGCGGTCGGCCCGGCGCCCGAGCAGCAGCAGGATCGCCGCGCTGACCAGCGGGATCGCCACCAGCAGCCAGACGCCGCCGAGCATCCCACTGGCCGGCGCGTACGCGACGGCGCCGGTCGGCTCGGCCGAGGCGTACGTCAGAATCTCATCCACCGGTGGCCCCTCTAGTACTTGAGCAGGTTGGCGTCGTCGACGCTCGCGGAGCGCCGAGTCCGGAAGATCGACATGATGATCGCGAGCCCGACCACGACCTCGGCCGCCGCCACCACCATCACGAAGAACGCCATGATCTGGCCGTTGAGGTCACCGTTGATCCGGCTGAAGGTGACCAGCATCAGGTTGGCCGCGTTGAGCATCAGCTCCACGCACATGAACAGCACGATCGCGTTGCGCCGGATCAGCACCCCGACGGCGCCGATGGTGAAGAGCACCGCGGCGAGGACCAGGTAGTAGTCGGGCGTCATGGCTGGACCTCCCTTTCGTTCGCGACAGCGGGACCCGCGAGCTCACTCCTCGCGCTCACAGCTTGTCCGTCCCCTTCAGCGCGGTCTCCTCGGCGGTCATCTCCCGGACGGGCAGGATCTCCGGGGTGCTCCGCTCGGTCAGCCGGCCGTCGGGTAGGCGGGCCGGGGTGGCCACGGAGGACGAGGTGGCGAAGACACCCGGGCCGGGCTTCGGACCGGGGTAGTTGCCGGGGGCGAAGCGGGCCCGCATCGTCGACGGCTGGTCGACCTTGTCCTCGCGCCGCCGCTCGATGTGCGCCAGCACCATCGCACCGACCGCCGCGGTGATCAGCAGCGCGGAGGTGAGCTCGAAGGCGAAGACGTACTTGGTGAAGAGCAGCCGGGCGATGCCCTGCACGTTCCCCTCGGCGTTGGCCTGCTCCAGGCCGACCGCCCGGACCCCGTCCAGCGCGGTGGACGCCGCTGCCGACCAGGCCGGCGAAGCCGAGCCCGAGCACGACCGCGGCCACCCGCTGCCCGCGCAGCGTCTCGATCAGCGAGTCCGAGGCGTCCCGTCCGACCAGCATCAGCACGAACAGGAAGAGCATCATGATCGCGCCGGTGTAGACGATGATCTGCACCATGCCGATGAACGGCCCGGCCTGGAGCACGTAGAAGACGCCCAGGCAGAGCATGGTCAGCACCAGCCAGAGCGCCGAGTGCACGGCGTTGCGGGCGGCGACCATGCCGATCGCGCCGATCAGCGCCAGCGGGGCGAGGATCCAGAAGGTGACCTGCTCGCCGCCGGACACCCCGCCCGCCGCGGCGAGCACCGTCTGCGTGGTCATGCTCCGACCCCCTTGGCTGCGGCGGCTGTCGTTTCCGCCCGCTGGGCCGCCTGCTCGGCGCCGGGGAACGTCACGCCGGGGTGCTCCTCGACGGCGTACCGGCCCGGACCCATCGGCGAGTGCTCGGCGCCGGCCGAGGTGCCCGGGTTGGTCAGCGCGCCGACGTAGTAGTCCTTCTCGCTGTCGCCCAGCCGCATCGGGTGCGGCGGCTGCTCCATGCCGGGCAGCAGCGGCGCGAGCAGCTGCTCCTTCGTGAAGATCAGGTCCTGCCGGTTGTCCCGGGCCAGCTCGTACTCGTTGCTCATGGTGAGCGAACGGGTCGGGCATGCCTCGATGCAGAGCCCGCAGAAGATGCACCGGGCGTAGTTGATCTGGTAGACGCTGGCGTACCGCTCACCCGGCGAGAAGCGCTGCTCGTCGGTGTTGTCGCCACCCTCGACGTAGATCGCGTCCGCTGGACAGGCCCAGGCGCACAGCTCGCAGCCGATGCACTTCTCCAGCCCGTCCGGGTGTCGGTTCAGGATGTGCCGCCCGTGGTAGCGCGGCGCCGAGACCGGCGGCTTGAACGGGTAGTCGGTGGTGACCACCTTCCTGAACATGTGGGAGAAGGTGACACCGAAGCCCTTGAACGTTCCGGTGATCGCGCCCACGTCACACCTCCCTGGAGTCCGGGCCGGCGGCGATGTTGGCCGGTTCCCGCTCGGCGACCACGCGCCTGGTGCGCGGGCTCGGTGGTACCTGAAGATCCATCGGCGGCAGCGGGAAGCTGCCGTGCGGCCGACTGTTGACCCGTTCCTGGACGGTCGGCTTCGGCTCCCGCCTGCGGCTCGGCCACAGCAGCGTGGCGATCAGCAGCAGGGCGGCCGGGACGGCCACCGCGATGGCCCGGTCCCGGCTCTCCCAGTTCTCGATCGAGCGCAGCCCGGAGAGGACCAGGATCCAGACCAGGTTGATCGGCAGCAGCACCTTCCAGCCGAAGCGCATGAACTGGTCGTAGCGCAGCCGGGGCAGCGTGCCCCGCAGCCAGACGAAGACGAAGACCAGGATCAGCACCTTGCCGAAGAACCAGAGCATCGGCAACCAACCGGAGTTGGCCCCGTCCCACAGGGTGATCGGCCAGGGCGCCCGCCAGCCGCCGAGGAAGAGCGTCGTGGTGACCGCCGACATGGTCACCATCGAGACGTACTCGGAGAGCATGAAGAGCGCGAACTTCAGCGAGCTGTACTCCGTCATGAAGCCCGCCACCAGCTCGGACTCCGCCTCGGGCAGGTCGAACGGCGCCCGGTTGGTCTCGCCGACGGTGGAGATGAAGAAGATGATGAAGCTCGGCAGCAGCAGGATCGCGTACCAGCTCGGCGCCGTCGGGTGCCAGCCGAGGATGGACCAGCTCACCGGGTTGCCGCCGGCCTGGGCGGCGACGATCCCGCTGGTCGACATCGTGCCGGCGGTCATGAACACCGCCACGATGGAGAGCCCCATCGCGACCTCGTACGAGATCATCTGGGCACTGGAGCGCAGGCCACCGAGCAGCGGGTACGTCGAGCCGGAGGCCCAGCCGCCGAGCACGATGCCGTAGATGCCCATCGAGGAGCAGGCCAGCAGCACCAGCACCGCCACCGGCACGTCGGTGACCTGCAGCGGCGTGTGGTTGCCGAAGATGCTCACCATCGGACCGAACGGCACCACCGACAGCGCGGTGACCGCGCAGATCACCGAGATGGTCGGCGCGAAGAAGAAGACGACCTTGTCCGCCGTCCGCGGCAGGATGTCCTCCTTGAAGGCCATCTTGAGGCCGTCGGCGAGGGTCTGCAGCAGACCGAACGGGCCGACCTGGTTCGGGCCGGGCCGCACCTGCATGAAGCCCACCACGCGCCGCTCGAACCAGACGCCGAGCAGCGTGGCCAGCAGGGCGAAGACGAAGGCGAAGACGATCTTGCCGAGGACCAGCCACCACGGGTCCCTGCCGAAGTCGGCCAG
Organism: Micromonospora sp. ATA32; assembly: GCA_016802835.1. Taxonomy (GTDB): domain Bacteria; phylum Actinomycetota; class Actinomycetes; order Mycobacteriales; family Micromonosporaceae; genus Micromonospora. The sequence goes on from JAEVHO010000007.1 coordinate 13,639, forward strand.
CGTCGGGTCCTGCGCCAGGTAGAGCGCGTTCACTGGTTGCCTCCGGTGTTGAGGAGGGGACCCGGACGGCCGGCCGCGTCGGCGGCGACCGGGCCGGTCGAGCCGGGACCCGTCGGTCGGTGGGCAGCGAGCCGTACGACCATGCCGGACGTCGCGCCGAGCTGCGCCGCACGGTCGAGCCGGGTGAATTGGTCGGCAGCCAGACGACCCCGTCCGGCATCTCGGTGATCGCCGCCGGCAGGGTCAGCGCCCCGCGGTCGGTGCCCACCGTCACCGGGTCGCCGTCGGCGACGCCGAGCGTCTCCGCGGTGCCCTTGCCCAGGCGGACCACCGGCGGGCGGGCGGTGCCGCCGAGGTGTTCGTCGCCATCGGTGAGGCTGCCCAGGTCGATCAGCTGGTGCCAGGTGGCGAGCACGGCCTCGCCGGCGCCCGGATCCGGCACCACGGCCGGCTCGACGGACGGGGCGGCGGGGCCGCTCCATCCGGGTCGGCGGCAGCGCGCCCAGCTCGCGGCGGACGCTCATCACGTCGCCGGTGCCGAGCCGCACGTCGAGCTGCGCGGCCAGCGCGTCGAGCACCCGGCCGTCGGTCATCGCGGCGGTCTGCAGCACCGCCTCGAAGGTGCGCAGCCGGCCCTCCCAGTCTAGGAAGCTGCCGGCCTTCTCGACCACCGGGGCGACCGGCAGGACCACGTCGGCCCGGCGGGCCACCGCGGTGTTCCGCAGCTCCAGGCTGACCAGGAAGGGCACCGCGTCGAGGGCCTGCTCGGCCAGCCGCGGGTCCGCCAGGTCGGCCGGGTCGACGCCGGCCACCACCAGCGCGCCGAGCTGCCCGTTGGCCGCCGCCGCGATGATGCCGTCGGTGTCCCGACCGGCCTGGCTGGGGATCACCCCGGCCGGGATGTCCCACGCCTCGCCGAGCTCGGCGCGGGCGCGGCGTCGGTCACCGGCCGGCCACCGGGGAGCAGGTTCGGCAGGCAGCCCGCGTCGACCGCGCCGCGGTCACCCGCGCGCCGCGGCACCCAGGCCAGCTTCGCGCCGGTACGCCGGGCGATGTCGGCGGCGGCCGAGAGGCCACCGGGCACGCCGGCGAGCCGCTCCCCGACGATCAGGACGGCACCCTCGGCGCTCAGCGCCTCGGCCACCGTGGCGTGCTCGGCGAGCACGGTCGCCTCCTCGCCCGGCACCACCCGGGCCAGCTTGGCGCCGAGCTTCTCCAGCCCGCGGGTGGCGAAGGGCGCGATCGCGTAGACCCTCAGCTTCTTCTTCAGGTACGCCTTGCGCAGCCGCAGGAAGAGGATCGGGCACTCCTCCTCCGGCTCCAGGCCGACCAGCACCACCGCCGGCGCGTTCTCCACGTCGGCGTAGGTGACGTCGGTGGTCCCGGCGACCGTGCTGGCCAGGAAGTCGGCCTCCTCACGGGAGACCGGCCGGGCCCGGAAGTCGATGTCGTTGGTGTTCAGCGCGACCCGGGCGAACTTCGCGTACGCGTAGGCGTCCTCGACGGTCAGCCGGCCACCGGTCAGCACCGCCGTGCCCCGGGCACCGTCCCGGGCGGCACGCAGCCCCTCGGCTGCCACCGAGAGGGCCTCGCTCCAGGACGCCTCGCGCAGCTCACCGGTCTTCTCGTCCCGGACCATCGGGGTGGTGATCCGGTCGAAGGCGCGGGTGTACTGGAAGCCCCACCGGCCTTTGTCGCAGTTCCACTCCTCGTTCACGGCCGGGTCGTCGCCGGCCAGCCGGCGCTGCACCTTGCCGCGCCGCCAGTCGGTGCGCTGGGCGCAGCCGGCCGAGCAGTGCTCGCAGACGCTCGGGGTGGAGACCAGGTCGAACGGGCGGGCCCGGAAGCGGTACTGCGATCCGGTGAGCGCGCCGACCGGGCAGATCTGCACGGTGTTGCCGGAGAAGTACGAGTTGAACGGCACGTCGCCGGCGTCGCCGTCCTCGCCGTACGCCTCGTCCCGGTAGATGTTGATCTCCTCGGCGGACGACCGGCCCATCAGGTCGATGAACTTGTCGCCCGCGATCTCCTCGGAGAACCGGGTGCAGCGCTGGCAGAGCACGCAGCGCTCGCGGTCCAGCAGCACCTGGCTGCTGATCGGCAGCGGCTTGGGGTACTCCCGCTTGTGCTCGTGGAACCGCGAGTCCGTGCGTCCGGTGGACATCGCCTGGTTCTGCAGCGGGCACTCGCCGCCCTTGTCGCACATCGGGCAGTCGAGCGGGTGGTTGAGCAGCAGCAGCTCCATGACCCCCTCCTGCGCCTTCTTGGCGACTCCGGAGGTGAGCTGGGTACGGACCACCATGCCGTCGGCGACGGTCTGGGTGCAGGAGGCCACCGGCTTGCGCTGGCCCTCCACCTCGACCAGGCACTGCCGGCAGGCGCCGGCCGGGGCCAGCAGCGGGTGGTCGCAGAAGCGCGGGATCTCGGTGCCCAGCTGCTCCGCGACCCGGATCAGCAGGGCCCCCTTGGGGGCGGTGACCTCGACGCCGTCGATGGTGAGCGTGACGGTGTCGGCGGCCTTCACCACATCAGTCATTAGTGGGCTCCAACCAGCTGCTTGTCGGAGAGCTTCGGCGCGGTACGTCCCTCGATGTAGTCGAGGTAGTCCTGCTTGAAGTACGTCAGCGATGAGGTCACCGAGCTGGTGGCTCCGTCACCCAGGCCGCAGAACGAGCGGCCGAGGATGTTGTCGCAGGTGTCGAGCAGGGTGTCCAGGTCCTCGTGGGTGCCCTGGCCGGCGAGGATCCGCCGGTAGACCCGGACCATCCAGTAGTTGCCCTCCCGGCACGGGGTGCACTTTCCGCACGACTCGTGGTGGTAGAACTCCAGCCACCGGTAGGTCGCGTAGACGGGACAGTCCTGGTCGGAGAAGATCTGGGTGGCCGTCGTGCCGAGGATCGACCCGGCCGCCGCCACTCCCTCGAAGTCCAGCGGCACGTCCAGGTGCTCGGCGGTCAGCAGCGGGGTCGACGAGCCGCCCGGGGTCCAGAACTTCAGATTGTGCCCCGGCTGCATCCCGCCGCCAGTTCGAGCAGCTCGCGCAGGGTGATGCCCATCGAGCACTCGTACTGGCCGGGGTTGGCGATCCGGCCGGAGAGCGAGTAGATCATCGGGCCGGATGACTTCTCCGTGCCCATGGTCTTCCACCAATCGGCGCCGCCCAGCACGATGTACGGCACGCTGGCGATGGTGCCGACGTTGTTGACCACCGTCGGGCTGGCGTACAGGCCGTGGGTCGCCGGGAACGGCGGGCGCAGCCGGGGCTGGCCACGGAAGCCCTCCAGCGAGTCCAGCAGCGCCGTCTCCTCGCCGCAGATGTACGCCCCGGCGCCGCTGTGCACCACCAGCTCCAGGTCGTATCCGGTGCGCAGGATGTTCTTACCGAGGTAGCCCTTGTCGTACGCCTCGCGGACCGCGTTGCGCAGCCGGCGCGCGGCGTGCACCGCCTCGCCGCGGATGTAGATGTAGGCGCGGTTGGCCCGGATCGCGTACGACGCGATGATCACGCCCTCGACCAGCGCGTGCGGGTCGTGGGTCATCAGCGGCAGGTCCTTGCAGGTGCCCGGCTCGCCCTCGTCGGCGTTGACCACCAGATAATGAGGTCTTGCCGGCGGCTTTCCATTTGGCTCCTGCGGAATGAAGCCCCACTTGAGACCGGTCGGGAAGCCGGCGCCGCCACGGCCGCGTAGCCCGGAGTCCTTGATCAGCTGGATCAGGTCGTCCGGGTGGGCCTTGAGCGCCTTGCGCAGCGCCGCGTAGCCGTCCAGCTTCTCGTAGGTGCCGAGCTGCCAGGCGTCCGGCGAGAGCCAGCGCTTGGTCAGCACCGGGGTCAGCTTGGCCAGCGTCTCCGGCCGAGGCTCGCTCACTTGGTCGCCTCCCTCAGGTTCTGTTGCTGCGCGGCGGCGTCGTCGCCGGCGGGCTTGCCGTCGCTGGCCGGGGCGTTGGCCGCCGTGCCGGCGGCCTCGGCCGCCTGGGCGTCCCGGGGCGCCGGGGGCACCCCGTCGGTCGGGACCTTCGTGCCGGGGGCCGGCTTCTCCCCCGCGTCCTTGCGCTTGATCGGCGTGTTCGGGTCGTAGCCCGGCACCGCGATGCCGTGCTGCTGCGCCAGCCGCAGGCCGCGCAGGCTGGGCTCGCCCGGGCCACCGTCGGCGACCGCGCCCTCGCGCTCGTCGGCGAAGCCGGCGAGCTGCACCGCCATCTCCTTGAGCGTGCAGAGCCGGGCGCCCCGGGTCGGCATCGGCCGGCCACCGGCGCGCAGCTCGTCGACCACGCCGACCGCGGTCTGCGGGTCCACGCCGTCGAAGAAGTCGTAGTTGACCGTCATCACCGGGCCGTAGTCGCAGGCCGCGAGGCACTCGGCGTGCTCCAGCGTGATCGCGCCGTCGGCGGTGGTCTCGTCGTGCCCCACCTTGAGGTGCTCGGCGAGGGTGTCGTAGACCTCCTGGCCGCCGAGCACGTTGCACATGGTGTTGGTGCAGACGCTGACCAGGTAGTCGCCGGTCGGCTTGCGCTTGTACATGGTGTAGAAGGTCGCCACCGCGCCGACCTGGGCCTTGTTCAGCCCGAGCACCTCGGCGCAGAACGCGACCCCGGCCGGGGAGACGTACCCCTCCTCGGCCTGCACCAGGTGCAGCAGGGGCAGCAGCGCGGAGCGCGACCGGTCGGCCGGGTAACGGGCGACGATCTCCCGCGCCCGCTCCCGCGTCGTTTCAGTGAAAACACTCATCAGAGCCGCCTTCCGTTCGCGACTGCGGGGCTCGCAAGCTCACTCCTCGCGCTCACCTGTCACACCCCCCCATCACCGGGTCCAGCGAGGCGCCACCGGCGATCACGTCGGCGATCAGGCCGCCCTCGGCCATCGCGGGCAGGGCCTGCAGGTTGACGAAGCTCGGCTCCCGGTAGTGCACCCGGTACGGCCGGGTGCCACCGTCGGATACCGCGTGCACGCCCAGCTCGCCGCGGGGCGACTCGATGCCGACGTACACCTGGCCCGGCGGGACCCGGAAGCCCTCGGTGACGAGCTTGAAGTGGTGGATCAGCGACTCCATCGACTGACCCATGATCTTGGCGACGTGCTCCAGCGAGTTGCCCATCCCGTCCACGCCGATGGCCAGCTGCGCCGGCCAGGCGATCTTCCGGTCGGCCACCATCACCGGGCCCGGCTTCAACCGGTCCAGCGCCTGCTCGACCAGCTTGAGCGACTCCCGGATCTCGGCGAGCCGCACCTGGTAGCGACCCCAGACGTCGCCGTCCGGATGGGTCGGCACGTCGAACTCGTACGTCTCGTACCCGCAGTACGGCATGGTCTTGCGCAGGTCCCAGGCGAGGCCGGCGGAGCGCAGCACCGGGCCGGTGACGCCGAGCGCGACGCAGCCGGTCACGTCGAGCACCGCGACGTTCTTCGTCCGCTCGATCCAGATCGGCTGGCCGGAGAGAAGGTCCTCGTACTCCTTGAGCTTCTTCGGCATCATGATGAGGAACTCGCGGATCTTGACGATCGCCGCGTCCGGCACGTCCTGAGCGACGCCGCCCGGCCGGACGTACGCGTGGTTCATCCGCAGGCCGGTGATCATCTCGAAGATGTCGAGGATGTACTCCCGCTCGCGGAAGCCGTACAGCATGATCGAGATCGCGCCCAGCTCCATGCCGGTGGTGGCCAGCCAGACCAGGTGCGAGGAGATCCGGTTCAGCTCCATCATCAGCACCCGGATCGTGGTCGCCCGCTCGGTGACCTCGTCGGTGATGCCGAGCAGCTTCTCCACCGCCAGGCTGTACGCCGTCTCGTTGAACAGCGGGGCGAGGTAGTCCATCCGGGTCACGAAGGTGGAGCCCTGCACCCAGTTGCGGTATTCGAGGTTCTTCTCGATGCCGGTGTGCAGGTAGCCGACGACCGACCGGGCCTCCCGGACGGTTTCGCCCTCGAGCTCCAGGATCAGCCGCAGCACGCCGTGCGTCGACGGGTGCTGCGGACCCATGTTGACGACGATCCGCTCGTCGTTGATCGGGTCGGTGCCGGAGACGACCGTGTCCCAGTCGCCGCCGGTGACCGTGAAGACCCGACCCTCGGTCGTCTCGCGCTCGGTCGCGTAGTTGGAAGTGGTCATTTCAGCCCTCCGATCGGGACTGCGGGGCTCGCAAGCTCACTCCTCGCACCGATCACTGGTAGCTCCTCCGCCGGTCCGGCGGTGGGATCTCGGCGCCCTTGTACTCGACCGGCACGCCACCGAGCGGGTAGTCCTTGCGCTGCGGGTGCCCCTCCCAGTCGTCCGGCATGAGGATCCGGGTCAGGTTGGGGTGACCGTCGAAGACGATGCCGAACATGTCGTACGCCTCGCGCTCCTGCCAGTCAGCGGTCGGGTAGACCGCGGTCACGCTGGGCAGGTGCGGCTGCTCGGCCGACACGGCAGCCTCCAGCCGGACCCGACGGCGGTACGTCATCGAGGTGAGCTGGTAGACCACGTGCAGCCGCCGCTCGTCCGCGCCGAGGTAGTCCACCCCGGACACCGAGGAGCACAGCTCGAAGTGCAGCGCCAGGTCGTCCCGCATCACCTGGCAGACCTCGGCGATCCGCTCCGGGCGGACGTGCAGGGTCAGCTCGCCGCGGTCGACGACGACCTTCTCGATCGCGTCGCCGAAGGCCGGGTACGCCTCCTCCAGCGCGTCGCGGACCTCGTCGAAGTACCCGCCGTACGGCCGGGCGGCCTCCTCGACCGGCCGGCGCGGACGGACCAGGCCGCCATAGCCGGAGACGTCGCCGGTGCCCTGCGCGCCGAACATGCCGCGCCCGGCCGGGCTGGCCGGCGGATACTCGGCGGGAGCGCCGCTGGTGGCGCCCGCCGGGGTCACCGGTACCGGCACCCCGCCGCCGTTCGTCTTGCCATCAGGTGCGCTCACTTGATGCCCCCGTATGGCTGGAGGTGATTCTGGGCGTTCATCCAGTTCTCGATCCGCAGCTGCTCCTCGCGCCCCTCGCGGACCGCCTTCGTCCACTCGGCACGCCGGGCCTTGTCGTTGCGGTACGACGACGGCATCGAGCCGTACGGCACCACCGGAACGTCGCCGCGTTCCTTGCGGGCCTCGAGCATTTTGCGACCGTTCGCGCCCAGCGGCTCGTACATGATCTTCTCGCGGAGCTTGAGGATCGCGTCGATGAGCATCTCCGGCCGCGGCGGGCAGCCCGGGAGGTACATGTCGACCGGCACCACGTGGTCGACGCCCTGGACGATCGCGTAGTTGTTGAACATGCCGCCGCTGCTGGCGCAGACGCCCATCGACAGCACCCAGCGGGGCTCCGCCATCTGGTCGTAGATCTGGCGCAGCACCGGGGCCATCTTCTGACTCACCCGGCCGGCGACGATCATCAGGTCCGCCTGCCGGGGCGAGGCACGGAAGACCTCCATGCCCCAGCGGCCCATGTCGTAGTGCGGACCACCCGCGGCCATCATCTCGATGGCGCAGCAGGCCAGGCCGAAGGTGGCGCCCCAGACGGACGACTTCCGCGACCAGTTGACCAGCTTCTCCACGGAGGTGAGCAGGACGCCGGCGGGAAGCTTCTCCTCGATACCCATCTGACGTTCCTCCCTCAGTCCCAGTCCAGGCCGCCGCGCCGCCAGACGTAGGCGTAGGCGACGAAGACCGCGACGATGAACATGACCATCTCCACGAAGCCGAAGATCGGCAGGGCGTCGAAGGAGACGGCCCAGGGGTACAGGAAGATGATCTCGATGTCGAAGACGATGAAGAGCATCGCCGTCAGGTAGAACTTGATCGGGAACCGCCCGCCGCCGACCGGCTGGGGGCTGGGCTCGATGCCGCACTCGTACGCCTCGAGTTTGGCCTTGTTGAAGCGCCGGGGACCGGCGAAGCGGGCGGCGGCCACGGAGAACAGCGAGAACCCCGCGGCGAGGGCGAACAGCCCGATGATCGGTGCGTAAGGCGAGAGCGACATCGTATTCTCCTGCTCGTCCTTCCCGGCCCTCAGTGCTTGGCGAAAATCACACTATTCACGGCCCTTGCGACGGTCGTCGCCGGGGGTCGATCTTTGCCCGCGCCCGGGGCCGTCACCGGCCCCGGGCATGGTGTTCAGACGGCTGGTGCCGCTTTTGTCATGGCGTTGATGACCCGGTCCATCGCGTCCCCGCCACGCGGGTCGGTCAGGTTGGCCAGCAGCTTGAGCACGAACCGCATCAGCGTCGGGTGCGGCATGCCGTGCTTCGTGGCCAGCCGCATGATCTCCGGCCGGCCGATCAGCTTCACGAAGATCCCGCCGAGCCGGTAGTAGCCCCCGAACCGGGCCTTCAGCTCGGTCGGGTACGCCATCAGCGCCCGCTCCCGCTCCGGGCCGGCCGGCCGGGCCAGCGCCTGCACCGCGATCTCGGCGGCCAGTTCGCCGGACTCCATCGCGTACGCGATGCCCTCGCCGTTGAACGGGTTGACCATGCCGCCCGAGTCGCCGACCAGCAGCACGCCACGGGTGTAGTGCGGCACCCGGTTGAAGCCCATCGGCAGCGCCGCGCCGAGGATCGGCCCTTCGGCGTTCGCCTCGTCGGTCATCCCCCAGTCCTCCGGGGTGTTGGCCAGCCAGTCGGTGAGCAGCCGTCGGTAGTTCGTCTTGCCGAAGGCCGAGGAGGAGTTGAGCACGCCGAGGCCGACGTTGACCCGACCGTCACCGAGGCCGAAGATCCAGCCGTACCCGGGGAGCAGGTTGTCGCCGCTGTCCTTGCTGCGCAGCTCCAGCCACGACTCGAGGTAGTTGTCGTCGTGCTTGGCCGGCGAACGGTAGTAGCGCCGGACGGCCACGCCGATCGGCCGGTCCTCCCGCTTGGCCAGCCCGAGGGTGAGCGGGAAGCGGCCGGAGACCCCGTCGGCGGCGACCACCAGCGGGGCGCGAAAGGTGGCCGGGGCCTTGTCCGGCCCGACCTCGGCCTCGACGCCGGTCACCCGGCCGTCCGCGTCGAGCACCGGCCCGATCACGTTCACGCTGGTGCGCAGCTTGGCGCCGGCCGCGACCGCGCGCTGGGCGAGCAGGTCGTCGAAGTCCAGCCGGGTACGCACCAGGCCGTAGTTGGGGAAGCTGGCCAACTCGGGCCAGTCCAGTTCGAGCCGGACCCCGCCACCGATCACCCGCAGGCCCTTGTTGTGCAGCCAGCCGGCCTCGGGCGAGGTGTCCACGCCCATCCGGATCAGCTGCCGGACCGCGCGGGGCGTCAGCCCGTCGCCGCAGACCTTCTCCCGGGGGAACTCGGTCTTCTCCAGCAGCAGCACCCGCACGCCGTGCCGGGCAAGGTGGTACGCGGTCGCCGAACCACCGGGACCGGCGCCCACGACGATCACGTCGGCGTCGTTCTCCACCGCGGTCATCCGCGCCTCCTCCCGCATGCTCGTGAAATCCTTCACAAGCCAGTCGGGCAGAGTCTATGACCGGCGTTACACACATGCCGGGTTAGGTGGGCCTAACTGACCGAGGTGGCGGCCGGGACCAGTCCAGTCAGGCGTCAGCGCGGAGCCGGGGTCACCGGGTCCAGACCGGCATCGACCCGGATCGCCTGCGGCAGGTGTTCGCGCAGCGCGCCGCCGGCGGCCCGGTCCAACGCCGCGAGCACCTCCGCGACGACCTGCCGCACATCGGCGGGATCGGCGCCGGCCAGATCCTTGAGCTGGGCGATGAGTTCGGCAGCGTCGTCGTCGGTGGCCGCCACCCCGCCCTGATCTGTTCCGGTCATACGTCGAGCGTAAGCGGCAAAGTGGACTATTTCGCGCCAACTCGGAACATGTGTCCGACTCGGATCTGCCGGTCGATCACCGACCGGTCGCGCCGCCCTCGTCCCGTACCGCCCGGTGCAGGGCGACCACGCCACCGGTCAGGTTGCGCCAGGCAACCCGGCCCCAGCCGGTGTCCTGGACCCGCCCGGCCAGCGCCCGCTGGTCCGGCCAGGCCCGGATCGACTCGGCCAGGTAGACGTACGCGTCCGGGTTGCTGGAGACCCGCCGGGCCACCGCCGGCAGCGACCGCATCAGGTACGACAGGTAGACCGTGCGGAACGCCGGGTTCACCGGGGTGCTGAACTCGCAGACCACCAGCCGTCCCCCCGGCCGGGTCACCCGGGCCAGCTCGCGCAGCGCAGCGTCGGTGTCCGTGACGTTACGCAGCGCGAAGGAGATGGTCACCGCGTCGAACGCGCCGTCGGCGAAGGGCAGCTTCAGCGCGTCACCGGCCAGCAGCGGCACGGCCGGGCGGGTGCGCTTGCCGGCGCGCAGCATGCCGAGCGACAGATCGGCGCCGACCGCGTACGCGCCGGAGTGGGCCAGTTCCTCGGTCGAAACACCGGTGCCCGCGCCGACGTCCAGCACCCGGTCACCGGGGCGCAGGTCGAGGGCGGCCCGGGTCGCCCGGCGCCAGAACCGGTCCTGGCCGAAGGAGAGGACCGTGTTGGTCAGGTCGTAGCGAGCCGCCACGCCGTCGAACATCGCGGCGACCTCGTGCGGCTGCTTGTCCAGGCTGGCGCGCTGGCCCTGCGGGGTGCTCACCCCTCCACTCTGCCAGCCGGGTCGCCGTCACCGGCCGGTGGGTACCGCGCGGCCCCGGGTACGCGGAAGGGCGGGGGTGCGGTGACCACCCCCGCCCTTCCGGTCGGATCAGTTGTCGGACTTCTCGCCCCCCGGGGTCACCAGCACGACCCTGCGCCGGCGGGCGAGCACCAGCAGCGCACCGCCCGCGGGCGGACGTTATCGGAGATCGACGCCGGTGCGCCAGCGTCGACATGGGGTTTCCGTCCACAGCGGTCCGAACGGATGAACAGCGAGGGCGGGATGATCACCCATCCCGCCCTCGCCGCAGTGCGTTATGTGAACGGCCCTCATGGGCCGATGGAGGACGTGCCTCAGGCCGTCGGCTTCTCGTCGCCCGGCGTCACCAGGACCACCCGGCGACGACGCGCCGCCAGGTAGAGCATCCCACCCGCGACGGCCGCAGCGACCCCGACGCTACCGATCAGGCCCGCCTGCGGGCCGGTCACCGGCAGACCGCCGTCGTCGTCGCCCCCGCCGCCACCGGTGCCACCGTCGGCGGCCTTCGCCGCCACGATCACGGCGAAGTCGTCGCTGTTGTCACTGTCGTCGAGGTCCGCGCCCTTCGGGACGTCGGTCGCCGCCGCCTCCCGCAGGAACGACGGCAGCTGCGCCGCGCCTGGGGCGAGGCTCTTCGCGCCGACCGGCAGCGCGCCACGCGAGGACACCTCGGCGGCACCGCCGGCCAGGCTGACCGGCGCCTTCAGGCCGGCGGCCACCTTCACCGGGAAGACACCGAGCCGATCTTCACCGGGCTTGAGCTGGATGAGACCACCCCGGCAGTCGGCGGTCCGCCGGTCCGCGGTGTACCCGCACTCCTTCAGGTCCGCGCCGAAGACCACTCCCTTGGGGAGGGTGATCTTCAGGTCGACCCCGTCGGCGATCAGGTCGCCCTGGTTGACGATGTACGCGAACGCCGTCGTCGCGTCGCCCGGGTGCAGCGCGGGCTCGGAGCCATCGACCTCGTCGTACTTCTTCCAGTCGATCCGGGTCTTCACGTCCGGTACCACCAACCCGAGGTCGACGCCGCTCTCGGCGGTGAGTTCGACCTTGGCGACCTTGGTGTTGTTCGCCGGGTTGGTGTCGTCCTTCGAGATGATGGTGAAGGTGGCCTCGCCGACGGACGTCGTCGTGCCCTTGTTGAGGCGGAACGCCAGCAGCGGCAACTCGAGGGTCTCACCCGGCCCGGGCAACTGCTCCGCCGGCACCGGGCAGTACCAGCCCTTCATCTCGTGCTGATAGTTGTCCGGTTGGCAGTCGGCGTAGTTGGCCGGCCAGACGGTGAACTTGTTGAACTCCAGCGCGTTGAGGTCGATGTGGACCATGAGTTCGCTGGGGGTGTTCGGGCCCAGGTTTTTGATCTTCGCCCAGGCCACCTTCTCCTCGACCTTGGACGTCGTCCGGGTACCGACGGCGTCGATCGAGAGGTCGGTCTCGGTGCCGGCGGCCTGGGCCGGGGCGCCGAGCGCGGTGAAGGCGCCGGAGGCGAGCAGCGCGGCAGCGCCGAGCCGCGCCAGCGGTCGGTTACGGAAATTCATGGAGGTCCCCCGTGGGATGGTGGCGAGGTACGCCGCCGCACGTTAGCGGCCGTCGATGCCCCTCGCCAGCCGCCACTCCGAACCGTTATGACCCGACCGGTGACCGACTGCCGGGGAATTTTCCGGATTGATGACCAATTGCGGCGCGGCAGGCGCGATCCACCACCGGTGGCGAGCACTGGTTCTGTCCGTGTGGTGGACGGCCGGCGTTCGATCGGACGATCGCCGCTGCCGGCGATCGTCATCGGCCGGTCAGCGCGTTTCCACCAGCGGCAGGGTCTTGCCGGCGCCGCCGCCCGGCAGCGCGATCGAGGAGAAGTGCGAGACCACCCGCTCATCGCTCGGGTCGTCGGCCGGCGTCCGGTGCACCGCCAGCCGGTGGTAGAGCGTGTCGCGCTGAGCCGGGATCCGGTCGGCCGAGCGGATCATCCCGATCAGCTCGTGCAGGTTCGACCGGTGCCGGGCGCCGGCCGAGGAGATCACGTTCTCCTCGAGCATGATCGAACCGAGGTCGTCCACGCCCATGTGCAGGGCGAGCTGACCGACGTCCTTGCCGGTGGTCAGCCAGGACGCCTGCAGGTGCGGAACGGTCTCGAAGAACAGCCGGGCCACCGCGACCAGCCGCAGGTATTCCGGTGTGGTCGCCTGGGTCCGGCCCTTCAGGTGGTTGTTCTCCGGCTGGTATGTCCACGGGATGAAGGCGCGGAAGCCCTGCGTGCGGTCCTGGACGTCGCGGATCATCCGCAGGTGCTCGATCCGCTCGGCGTTGGTCTCGCCGGTGCCCATCATCATGGTCGCGGTCGACTCGATGCCCTGCCGGTGGGCCAGCTCCATGACCTCCAGCCACCGCTCGCCGGACTCCTTGAGCGGGGCGATCGCCTTCCGCGGCCGCTCCGGCAGCATCTCGGCGCGCCGCGCGATCGAGTCCAGCCCGGCCGTCCTGATCCGGGAGATCGCCTCGTCCAGGCTCACCCCGGAGACCTTGGCCATGTGCAGGATCTCGCTCGGGCCGATCGAGTGGATGACGAGCTGCGGGTACGCCTTCTTGACCGAGGAGAACAACTCCTCGTAGTACTCCACGCCGTAGTCCGGGTGGTGGCCGCCCTGGAGCATCACCTGGGTGGCACCCAGCTCGACCGCCTCGCCGCAGCGGCGCAGGATCTCCTCGGTCGGGTGGGTCCAGCCCTCGTTGTGCTTGGGGGCCCGGTAGAAGGCGCAGAACTTGCACGCCGTCACGCAGACGTTGGTGTAGTTGATGTTGCGATCGATCAGGTACGTGACGATGTTGTCCGGGTAGCGCCGCCGGCGCACCGCGTCGGCCGCCTCGCCCAGCGCGTGGAAGGGCGCCTCGGTGTAGAGCAGCAGGGCCTCCTCGGGCGTGATCCGCCCACCGTCCGCGCCACGCTGCAGGATGTCGTCGATCTCCCGGCTCACCGTCACGCCCCGAGCCTACGTCGGCCTTCCCGGCCCGCCCGTCTCACCCCGGCCGCCTGCGGCCCGTGCAGGCGCCGGCCGGGCGAACGACGCACCGCCGGCGACGATCGGCACCAGGCGCGCGATCGAACGACGTGTTCTACGCGTCAGGCGTCGTAGTCGACCGTGAGATTGTCCGTCACCGGGCTGGACTGGCAGGTGAGGACGTAGCCGGCGGCCACCTCGTCGGGCTCCAGGGCGTAGTTGCGGGCCATCGTCACCTCACCCGAGACGACCTTGGCCTTGCAGGTGGAGCAGACGCCACCCTTGCAGGCGTACGGCAGCTCGCCGCGCACCTTCAGCGCGGCGTCCAGCACCCGCTCGTCGCGGCCCATGGTGAAGCTCGACGACCTGCCGTCCAGCACGATGGTCACCTCGGCGCCGGCGCCGGGCTCGTCGCCCGGCCGGCGCGGCGGCGCGGGCGGGGCGTCGACGTGGAACAGCTCCGTGTGCACCGCCGACTCCGGCAGGCCCCGCGAGGTGAGCACCTCCCGGGCGTCCACCACCATCGCGTACGGGCCGCAGAGGAACCACTCCTCGATCGCGTCGCCGGGGACGATGCTGTCCAGCAACCGGCGGAGCCGGTCGCCGTCGATCCGCCCCGACAGCAGCGCCGACTCCCCCTGCTCCCGGGAGAGCACGTGCACCAGGTGCAGCCGGGTCGGGTAGCGGTCCTTCAGGTCGGCCAGTTCCTCGGCGAACATCACCGTGTTCGCGGTGCGGTTGCCGTACACCAGGGTGAAGGTGCTGGCCGGCTCGACGGCCAGCGCGGTCGCGACCAGCGCGAGCACCGGCGTGATGCCGGAGCCGGCGACCACCGCGCCGTAGTGACGGACCCGGGCCGGTCGAACGCCGTGGTGAAGTGCCCCAGCGGCGGCAGCACCTCGACGGTGTCGCCGCCGCGCAGCGCGCCGCAGGCGAACGCGGAGAACGCACCGCCGGGGATCTCCCGCACCCCGATCCGCAGCCGGCCGTGCCGGGCCAGGTCCTCCGGCCTCGAGCAGATCGAGTACGACCGCCGCACGTCCTCGCCGGCACCGTCGGCGGAGCCGGCCGGGCTGGCACCTCCGGCTGAGCCGGCCGGGCTGGCGCCTCCGGCGGAGCCGGCCGGGCTGGCGCCTCCGGCGGAGCCGGCCGTGCTGGCACCGTCGGCGGAGCCGGCCAGGCTGGCATTGCCGGCAAGTCGCACCGTCAGGTGCTGGCCGGCCTGGAAGGCGAAGGTCTCCCGCAGTTCCTCCGGCACCGCGAAGGTGATCGCCACAGCGTCGTCGGTGAGCCGGTCGACGGCGGCGACGGGGAGCGGGTGGAAGACCGGCCGGCGACGGACCGGACGGGTGATGGTGACTGTCACAGCGCCTTCAGGTGGTCGAAGGGTTCGGAGCAGGAGCGGCAGCGCCAGAGCGCCTTGCACGCAGTCGACCCGAACCGGCTGATCTGCTCGGTCTCCGGCGACCCGCAGCGCGGGCAGCGGACCGCGAGGGTCAGCGGCACCACGGTTGCGGCCCGCACCGGGGCGGGCGGGGCGATGCCGGCGGCGGTGAGCTTGGCCCGCCCCGCGTCGGAGATCCAGTCGGTGCTCCACGCCGGGCTGTAGACCGTGCGTACCTCGGCGTCCGGGTGACCGGCGGCAGCGAGCGCGCGGCGGATGTCGGAGCGGATCACGTCCATCGCGGGGCAGCCGGTGTAGGTCGGGGTGATGGTGACGGTGACCCGACCGGTGGCCGGGTCCTGGTCGACCGCCCGCAGGATGCCGAGCTCGTCGATGGTGATGACCCGGATCTCCGGGTCCACCACCGCCGCCGCGGCCTGCCGCGCATTCACCAGTGCCACCCCTCCTTCGCGACTGCGGGGCTCCGCTTCGCTGCACTCCTCGCGCTCACCAGTTCGCCCCGGGGTGGGCGCGGTGCAGCACCTGCATCTCGGCGAGCAGGTACGACAGGTGCTCGGTGTGCACCCCGACCCGCCCGCCGGCCGGCGCCCAGCCGGCCTCCGGCCGGGTCAGCGTGGCCTCGTCGAGCACGGGGAACACGACGGCGTCGAAGTCGGCCCGCAGGGCGGCCGGGTCGACCGGCGCCGCCGGGTCCGCGGCGAAGAGCTCCTGGGTGTACGGCCAGACCTGGTCCACCGCCGACTGCATCCGCCGGCGCGACTCCTCGGTGCCGTCGCCGAGCCGCTTCACCCAGAGCGAGCTGTGGTCCAGGTGGTACGCCGACTCCTTACGCGTCTTCGCGCCGATCGCGGCGAGCCGCTCGTCACCGCATTCGGTCAGCGCGGTGTAGAGCGGGAGCTGGTACGCCGACAGGAAGAGCAGTTTCGCCATGGTCACCGCGAAGTCGCCGTTGGGCAGCTCGACCAGCAGGCAGTTGCGGAACTCCCGGTCGTCGCGGAGGAACGCCAGCGCGTCCTCGTCCCGGCCGGCGCCCTCCAGCTCGCCCGCGTACGTCAGCAGCAGACGCGCCGCGCCGAGCTGGTCGAGGGCGATGTTGGCCAGCGCGATGTCCTCTTCCATCTCCGGCGCGCGGGTGGTCCACTCGCCGAGCCGCTGGGCGGCGATCAGCGCGTCATCGCCGAGCCGGAGCGCGAAGTCGTAGCGGCCGGTCACAGGTGGGCCACCCCGTCCGGCACCTCGTAGAAGGTGGGGTGGCGGTAGACCTTGTCGGCGGCCGGGTCGAAGAAGGCGTCCTTCTCGTCCGGGCTGGACGCGGTGATCTCGCTCGCCGGCACCACCCAGATGGAGACGCCCTCCTGGCGGCGGGTGTAGACGTCGCGGGCGTTGCGCAGGGCCAGCTCCGCGTCGGGGGCGTGCAGACTGCCGACGTGGGTGTGCGACAGCCCGCGCCGCGCCCGCACGAAGACCTCCCAGAGAGGCGAAGGTTCCCTCACGCTGGCCTCGCCGGTTCGCTCGCTCACGCTGACACCTTCTCCATGTTGTTCGCCGCCCGCCTGGCGGCGTACGCCGCGGCTGCCTCGCGTACCCAGGCACCGTCGGCGTGCGCGGCCCGGCGGTGTTCCATCCGCTGCCGGTTGCACGGCCCGTCGCCCTTGATCACCCGCATCAGCTCGTCGTAGTCCGGCTGGGTGTAGTCGTACGCCTGCCGCTCGTCGTTCCAGCGCAGGTCCGCGTCGGGGATGGTCACCCCGAGGATCTCCGCCTGCTGCACGCACATGTCCACGAAGCGCTGGCGCAGCTCGTCGTTGGAGAAGCGCTTGATCTTCCAGGCCATCGACTGCGCGGAGTGGGTGGAGTCGCCGTCCGGCGGACCGAACATCGCCAGTGACGGGTACCACCAGCGGTCGACCGCGCCCTGGGCCATCGCCTTCTGCGCCGGGGTCCCGTGCGCCAGCGTGTGCAGGATTTCGAACCCCTGCCGCTGGTGGAACGACTCCTCCTTGCAGACCCGGATCATCGCCCGCGCGTACGGCCCGTAGGAGCAGCGGCAGAGCGGGACCTGGTTGACGATCGCCGCGCCGTCCACCAGCCAGCCGATCGCGCCCATGTCGGCCCAGCTGAGCGTGGGGTAGTTGAAGATCGAGCTGTACTTCTGCCGCCCGTCGAGGAGGAGTTGCACGAGCTCATCCCGGTCGATGCCGAGGGTCTCCGCGGCGGCGTAGAGGTAGAGCCCGTGCCCCGCCTCGTCCTGCACCTTGGCCAGCAGGATCGCCTTGCGCTTGAGCGACGGCGCGCGGCTGATCCAGTTGCCCTCCGGCTGCATCCCGATGATCTCGGAGTGGGCGTGCTGGGCGATCTGCCGGATCAACCCGCGGCGGTACGCCTCGGGCATCCAGTCACGTGGCTCGATCTTCTGGTCGGCCTCGATCACGTCGGTGAAGTAGGCCTCGAGATCCACTCCCGGTTCCGGTGCGCCGCCGCGCCGCGACCGGATCGCCGCCTCGCGCAGCGCCGCCTCGGCCGCCTCGACCTCGCCGAGCAGGCCACCGCCGGGCGCGTCCTCCGGTGGGGAGAAGTCGTTGCCATACATGGGGTCAAGTGTTACAGCTCATCACTCGATAAACCAGAGGGTGTAACAGGAATCCGGAAGCACCTTCCGTCATTGGACGACCGCTTCGCATGGAAAAAATCCCCCCGCCCACGACTATGACCTAGGTCACGAAACAAAGATGAATCCTCTCAAGGGCGACATAGCGGTCGGATCTCCCGGCTTGCCGGGCGTGGGGTTCTGGCGCGTCGCCCTTCCGCACGTAGACTTCCCCCGTCACACCGATCGGCTGCTGACGATCGCCAGCACAGACGGAGGCCACTTCCCCGGGCCTCGGCGGTCAGGCCGACCCCATGCGGACACAGCCGGTCCCCCCGGCCCTGACATCTGGAGCTCACCCACTCATGCGACCTCGCGTGACCATGGTGCTCGCCATCGTGGCGGTCCTCCTCGGCGGCGTCATGCTGGTTCCGGCCGCGTACGCGCGGCTTTCCGGCGACGGCACCGGCGGTGCCGGCGGCGGCGCGGCGAGCGTCGCCGTGCCCGAACCGACCACACCGCCCCCGCCGACCCTGGCCGCCGGCCCGGTCTCGGTGAACTACAAGGGCGAGTTCTTCTCCTGGGCGCTGATGGACCGCGCGACCGGCACCATCTCCGGCTCGAAGAACATGGCCTCGACCAGCTCCACCGAGTCGATGCTCAAGGCCTGGATCATCTCGGACTACCTGCGCCAGCTCGGCGACAAGGAGCCGTCCGCGACGTTGAAGAAGCAGGCCAGCCTCGCCATCCGGGACAGCAACGACGACGCGGCGAACAAGGTCTACGCGGCGGCGGGTGGTTCCTACCGGGTGGCGGCGGGCGGCGAGCCGGGTCCGGTGATCAAGCGGGCGATCAGCATCTGTGGCCTCACCGACACCAAGCGCGGCAATGTGGCTGGTTACGAGGGCTGGTGGAGCTTCACCCGGATGTCTCCCCGGGACGCGGTCCGGCTGGGCGAGTGCATCGCCGACGGCAAGGCGGCCGGCCCGAAGTGGACCAAGTGGGTCCTGGACGAGATGAGCAAGGTCAGCGGCACCGTCAAGGCGCAGAAGGCGCGCTCGGGTGGCGGGCGCTGGGGGATCATCGACGGCCTGCCGGCTGAGATCAAGGCCCAGGGCCCGGTGAGCATCAAGAACGGCTGGACCCCGCTCAACTACGACGGGAACTGGCACGTCAACTGCCTGGCCGTGACCGGGAAGTGGAGCCTCGCGGTGATGCTGCGCTACCCGCAGAAGAGCGGGCTCGACTACGGCGCGAAGGTCTGCGCGAGCGTCGCCACCCAGCTGGTGACCCCGCAGCCCGGCGCCGCGCTCAAGGTGCCGCAGCAGCCGGTCGGGAAGCTCTGATGGCGGCCAACCGCCGCGCCGCCCGCCGGAACGCCACGCCGCTGACGCTCGTGGCCGTCGCCACCATCCTGATCGGGCTGGTCCTGGTCTCCCTGCGGCTGCTGCCCGGCTCGCCGCTGGCCTCGGCCGCCGCATCCCACTGGGGCGACCCGTCCGCCCCGGTCGACCGCTCCACCGGTACGCCCACCAACCGCAGCTCACGGCCGACGGCGGCGCCGTCGCCGTCGCCCACCGAGGAGCTGGAGCCGCTGCCGTTCCAGGCGCAGGAGCTCAATCTCGACATCAAGGGCTGGTATTCCTGGAGCGTGCTGGACACCCGGACCGGGAAGATCATCGGTTCGAAGAACATGGGCGAGACCAGCACCACCGCGTCCCTGATCAAGTCCTGGGTCGTCGCCGACTACCTGCGGCGGGCCGACGAGGCAGGCCAGACGCCCAGCGACGCCAAGCTCGCCGACGCTACGAAGATCATCCGGGACAGCGGCAACACCCGGGCCGAGCAGTTCTACAACGGAGTCGGCCGGGCCGCCTCGATCAAGCGGCTCATCTCGATCTGCAAGCTGACCGACAGCAGCGTCGCCGCCGACGGCGGCTGGAGCCGGACCAACCTCTCGCCGCGGGACACCGCCCGACTGGGCGCCTGCATCTCCGACGGCCGGGCTGCCGGGCCGAAGTGGACCAAGTGGCTGCTCAACGAGATGCGGCTGGTCCGCGGCGCCGGTGACTTCGGCATCCGCAAGGCGTTCCCGGCCGCCGAGCAGAAGAACATCGCGATCAAGAACGGTTGGATCGACCGGACCAAGGAGCAGGAGATGCACATCAACTGCCTGGCCATCGGCGACAACTGGACGATGGGCGTGATGGTCCGTTACCCCATCGACATGGGCTACGAGTACGGCATGGAGAACTGCCAGAAGATCACCGAGGCGCTGCTCCGCCCCGCCAACTGACCCCGCTGCTCGTCGCGCCGGGTCAGCCGGCGAAGAACTCCGGGCCGTCCTCGGGCAGCGCCGGCGCCTCGCCGATGGCGGCGGCCCGCCGGGCGAACTCCCGCAGCCCGGCCACCTGGCGGTCACCGAGGGAAAAGTCCAGCGTACGGAAGTAGGTCGCCAGCGTGGCGGCGTCGAAGGGCTCCCAGCGGGCGGCCGCCTCGGCGACCTGGTCCAGCTCGGCCAGGCAGAGGTCGCGCGAGCGCAGGAACGCCTCATGCACCTCCTTGACCAGGCCCGGGTGCGCGGCGGCGAAGTCGCGGCGTACCGCCCAGACGGCGAAGACCATCGGCAGCCCGGTCCAGTCCCGCCAGGCCTGACCCAGGTCGGTGACCTCCAGCCCCCGGCGCGGGGCCTCGTAGAGCGCCCGGAGCGCCACGTCGCCGATCAGCACCCCGGCGTCCGCCTCGAGCAGCATCTGGGTCAGGTCGGGCGGCAGCGGAAGTACTCCGGCCGGACGCCGTACCGCTCGCCGAGCAGCAGCTGGGCCAGGAGCACCCCGGTACGCGAGGTCGAACCGAGGGCGACCTTGCCGCCGTCCAGCTCGGCCAGCGGCCGGGTGGAGACGACGTTCACCGACAGCACCGGCCCGTCGCTGCCGACCGCCAGGTCGGGCAGGAGCAGCAGCTCGTCGGCGTGGCGAAGGTACTCCACGTGCGAGATCGGGCCGATGTCCAGGTCACCGGCGACCAGCGCGGCGCTCAGCCGGTCCGGCGAGTCCTTGTGCAGGTCGACGTCGATCAGCGCGCCCGAGCGCATCAGACCCCAGTAGATCGGGAGACAGTTCAGGAACTGGATGTGTCCGACCCGGGGACGTGCGACGCGCTCAACCATGACCCGACCGTATCCCCGCCGGCCACCGCCGACTCAGCGGGCCACCGTCGAAGTGGCCAACCCCGCACCGCCGCCAGGCCCCGGTAGGCGGTCGACGGTCGCCCGCGCCGGTTGCAGCGCCAGGGGCGCCCCCGCAGTCGTACCGCTGATCTCGCTCGGGCGGCGCGCGCTCTGC